>JBQTJD010000843.1:0-7123 GCA_052387475.1 Anaerolineales bacterium
GCCCAGGCCGCTGCCGAGGCGGGAATAACAACCTTCAAGATTCTACTCATCAGTTTCAGTTGCAGATGGCGCAGGAGTTACGCAGTTGAGAAATGGAAATGTCATTCCGAGCCGCGGCCTTCGCCGCAGCCCTGAGCGCGCGAGCTTTGCGAGCGTAGCGAAGGGGGCGAGGAATCTCTACCTTTGAAATAGAGACCCCTCGCTTCGCTCGGGGTGACAGATTGGAATGCGTAATTCATATAGCGATGATTAGAAAATCCTTATTTATAATTTATGTCGGCGCACTTTCGCGCACAGTTCATTAGAATGCCGAGCAAAGGAGCTCGGTATGAAAAAACTGTTACTTGTACTGGTAGGGGTGATGTTGTCAGTGGGAACCTGGGCGACGCCCGTATTCGCCGACACGACCTATGTCGTCCAGCCCGGAGATAATCTGGCGCGTATCGCGCAACGCTTCGGCGTGAATTACGCCGCACTCGTCGCTGCCAACCAGATCACCAATCCCAATCTCATCCAAATCGGGCAGACGTTGGTCATCCCAGGTGTCGGAGGCGCAGCCGGCCCTGCCACCGGTGGAGCGACCTATGTCGTGCAACGCGGCGACAATCTGGCGCGCATCGCACAGCGCTTCGGCGTGCCTTATGCCGCGTTACTCACCGCCAACCAGATCACCAATCCCAATCTCATCCAAATCGGCCAGACGCTGGTGATCCCGGGTGTGGCTCAATCAGCTCCCGCTCCCTCGGCGCCGGCGGCCTCCGCGCCCGCAGCCGGCGCGGGTGTCAATCACCTCGGCACAGAAAAAGTCGTGCTGGCCGATTACGTGATGTGGTACAACCCGGAGGTGTTCGACGGCAGCAAGACGTGGGATGTGCCGCGCGACGGCGCTTACAACTCCGACGATTTTGGAACCATCCAACGGCACGTGGCCCAGGCCGGGCAGGCGTGCGTCAACGGCTTCGCCGCGCACTGGTACGGCCCGCAGGAGGGGCGCACGACCAACAACTTCGGTCAACTGCTATCGGCCTCGGGGGGCACCGGTCTGCGCCACGCCGTCGTCATCCAGACCAACGTCTTGCCCGGCGCAACCGAGCAGATGCTAATTGACGCCGTCAATCATGTGCTGGCGAACTGGGCACAACACGAGAACTATCTGCGGCTGGGAGGCCGGCCGGTGCTGATCTTCACCGACATGCCGCGCCCGTGGGGGAGTGAAGCCGCAGCGAAGGAGGGTTGGGCGCGTGTGCGCGCGGCCACCGACCCGCAACACAATTCCATCTGGATGGCGGAGGGACTGACGACGGCGTACAACCCACTGTTCGACGGGCTGTATGCCTATCGGATTGACCATCGCGATTTCCCCCGCTCGTGGCTCAAGCAACCGCGCTGGGCGGGCAATCTGCGGGCCGTCGAGCGGCGCGGCAACCTCCCGCTCGGCGGGCTGTACTTTGCCGATACCATCTCGCCCGGCTTTGACGACACGCGGGCCGCGAACGCTGGCAGCGATTTGCGCGCCCCGTCGCCCGCTTTCGCGCGTGACCGGCGCAGCGGCGGCTATTACGCCGACACGTTTGCGGCTACGGCCCAAACCGGCGGCGACTTTCTGCTGGTGAAATCGTTCAATGAATGGATCGAAGGCACGCAGGTCGAGCCGGGCAGCACGTACGGGGATTTGTATCTCAACCTGACCTGCCAGTACGCGAACGCGTACCGCGGGCGATGAGCTGTTGATGAACGAACACGACGTGTTGCGCGCGGCGCACGAAAAGTTGTCAGACTGAAAACAAAACGGGTGTACCGGGCGCACTGATTCAGTGCGCCCGGTACACCTATGCACTTACGCTGCCGGCACAGCTTCGACTCGATGCCCGTTCGCGCCCGCGCCCGCATCTGCCGCGTTCACCGCTTCCTGCGCGCGGAACTGGCTCATGTACAAGTCGTAGAAGAAGCCTTTGTTCGCCAGCAACTCATCGAACTTGCCGCGCTCGATGATCTCGCCCTGGTTCAGCACGAGGATAACGTCGGCGTTGCGGATGGTGCTGAGACGATGGGCGATGACGAATGACGTGCGGTTCGTCAGCAGCTTGTCGAACGCTTGCTGGATGAGGCGCTCGGTGCGCGTGTCCACGCTGGAGGTGGCCTCGTCGAGGATCAACAGACGCGGGTTGGCGAGCGCCGCGCGCGCAATCGAAATCAGTTGCCGCTGGCCCTGGCTCAGCCCGCTGCCCCGCTCGCCGAGCACGGTGTTGTATCCATCCGGCAACCGCTCGATGAACAAATCCGCATGCGCCAACTTCGCCGCCGCCATCACATCGGCATCACTTGCGCCGGGCCGCCCGAAGCGGATGTTCTCCATCACCGAGGCGCTGAACAAAAACGTATCCTGCAACACGATGCCGATCTGGTGGCGCAGGCTTTCCTTCGTCACCGTGCGCACATCCACGCCGTCAATCAGCACTGAGCCGCCGGTCACATCATAAAAGCGCGGGATGAGGTTGATGATCGTCGTCTTGCCCGCGCCCGTCGGCCCGACGATGGCGACGGTCTGCCCCGGCTGCGCGGCGAACGACACCGCATTCAGCACCGGCACGCCCTTCTTGTACGCGGCCGAGGCATTATCAAATACCACCTCGCCTTTGATCGCCGGCATCGATTTGGCATCCGGCTTGTCTTGCACACTCGGCACGTCATCCAGCAGCCCAAAGATGCGCTCCGCGCCGGCGATGGCGCTTTGCAGGTTTGTCCACAATAGCGCGATCTGCGAGACGGGCTGATTGAAGCGTTGCACGTATTGCAGGAAAGTGATGACCAGGCCGAGTGACACCACCGTGCCGAAGAACGGTTGATTGGTGAGGAGGTAGTAGCCGCCGACGCCGGCCACCAGCGCCAGCGCCACGTAGCTCAACGCCTCGAGCGCGGGTTGCAGCGCGCTGGTGAAGGCCACCGCGCGCACGTTGGCGTCGCGGTTGGCGGCGTTCGTCGCCATGAAGTTTTTGATGTTTTCCTCAGCGCGGTTGAAGGCTTGCACTTCGCGCACGGCGGCCGTGGATTCCTGCAACTCGGCGTTGAGCGAGCCGAGTTCTTTGCGGCTCTCGCGGAAGGCCTTGCGCGCTTGCTCGCTCAACCACAGCGTCGCGACGAACATCGCCGGCACCACTGCCAGGCTCAGCAAACCGAAGGCCAGGCTCTTCGAGAGCATGACGACCATCGTCCACACCAGCAGCAGCGCCGCGCCCAGCACTTGAATCAGCGCGAAGTTCATCGCTTGCTCCACCGCGCTGGCGTCGTTGGTGATGCGGCTCATCAAGTCGCCGGCTTCGTGCTCGGCGTAGTAACCCAGTGAGAGGCCTTGCATGTGCCGGAACAGTTCCACCCGAATCTCGCGCAGCACTTGCTGGCCCGCCCACGTCATCGCGAAGAACGCCGCGCCGATGAGCAACGCGCCGCCCACATACAGCACGGCTACCGCGCCGATGAGGCGGCCCAGCCCGGCGATGCGGCCCTCGATGTCGAGCGCGCTGAGTTCGGCCAGCGTCGGCACGGTGGCCCCACTGAAGATGGCGTTCCGCAACTGCCGGCGCAGCGGGTCGCTGGCATCAGCCAGTGTGCTATCGGCGGCCAGCCAGCAATTGCTCGTTTGAACGGCAGCGTTGTCGGATGGCGCACCGGGGAAACCGCCCACCGCGCTGCTGCCTGGCGGGCTCAGGTAACAATCCACCGCCTGCCCGATCAGGTCGGGCGCAGTCACCTGCGCCCACGTGTTCACGGTGATGAAGACCGCCACCAGAATCAGCGCCGGCCAATAATGGGTGAAATAGCGGGCCAGCCGGCTCAACGTCGCGCCCACGCTTTTCGGTTTGATCACATCGCCACTCATCATGCGGCGCATTTGTTCTGCATTGCCAAACATATTGTCTCCTTACGCAATACGCACTACGCAACACGTATTCCGTTTCAGGCCGTCATCGTCTCCGGCGCTTCAATTTCTTTCGCATCCGCCATCAACTGCGAGCGGTAAATCTCGGCATAGATCGGGCTGTCGTCGAGCAGGTCGGCGTGCTTGCCGTGCGCCACCACCGCGCCTTTGTCCAGCACGAGGATTTGATCGGCATTCATCACCGTGCTGATGCGCTGCGCGATCACGAACGACGTGCGGCCCTTCATGAGTTTATCGAGCGCCTTTTGGATCTTGGCCTCGGTCGCCAAATCCACGCTCGAAGTCGAGTCATCGAGGATGAGCAAACGTGGATTCAGGAGCAGCGCGCGGGCGATGGCGATGCGCTGCTTCTGCCCGCCACTCAGCGTCGAGCCACGCTCGCCCACCGGCGTATCGTAACCTTCCGGGAACTGTGTGATGAAGTCGTGCGCGGCGGCCGCCTTCGCGGCGTTGATGATTTCTTCCAAGCCGGCATCGGGTTTGCCAAAGGCGATGTTGTCGCGGATGGTGCCGCTGAAGAGCGTCGTCTCCTGCAGCACGATGCCGATCTGCGCACGCAGCGACTCAAGCGTGACGTCGCGCAGTTCATGGCCGTCAATGGTGATACGGCCCTGCGAGGGATCGTAGAAGCGCGGCAGCAGATTGATGATCGTGGTCTTGCCCGAGCCGGTCGCGCCGAGCAGAGCGATGGTCTGCCCCGGCTGCGCATCAATGCTCACGTTGCGCAACACCGGCTCGCCGCTGCCAAAGTAGCGGAAGGTGACATCTTCAAATTTCACGTGCCCGGTGACGGGCGGGAGCGTGGCCGCGCCGGGCTTGTCGGTCACATCGTTCTTCGCATCGAGGATTTCGTAGATGCGAGCCGCCGAGGCCGAGGCCTGACCCAACTGAGTGACGATGAAGCCGAACTGGCCGAGCGGGATGAAGAGATAGAGCAGGTACAGACCGAACTCCTGCCACTCGCCAAAGGTCAGGTTGCCGTTGATGATCAGCCGCCCGCCGAAGAACGTCACCGCCACCTGCCCCAGGTTGGCGATGAGGAAAATCAACGGGAAGAGGAAGACCACCACGCGCGTCACCGTCAGTTGTTGATTGAGCAACGCGTTGGCCGCAGCGTTGAACTTGGCCTGCTGTTCCTTCTCGCGCGTGAACGCCTGCACGACCTTGATGCCGGCCAGGTTTTCCTGCAGCACGGTGTTCAACTCGGAGATGCGTTGCTGCACCTTGCCAAACAGCGGCCCGCTGATGGCGCCGAAGATCATGAACACCACCAGGCCGATGGGCAGGATGGGCAGCGCAGCCAGCGCCAGTTCGGTGTTGGTCGTGAACAGGATGACGAGCACCGCGACCAGCAGCACCACCGCGCCCACCAATTGCACCAAGCCCTGACCGATGAAGAGCCGCACCTTCTCCACGTCGTCCGTGGCCCGCACCATTAACTGGCCGGTCTGGTTTTGGTCGTGATAGGAGAACGACAGCCGCTGAATCTTCGCAAACAGATCGTTGCGCATGTCGAAGGCCACGGCTTGTGAGTTCTTTTCCGACCAGTAGGCTTGCAGAAACGAGAACACCCCGCGCACGATGGAGAAGACGACGATGGCGAGGCCGGCGATCAACAACGCGCTTGGCGCGCCGTCGCGCTGGGCGCTGAGGGAGTTGGTCAGTTCATCGAGCGTGGCCGTCGCGGGCAAATCCAGTTTCAGGTCCTCGATGATGCGCGGCACGGCGGCGCTCGCGAATTGGGCTGGGATTTCCGGAAGCCGGTCGAGCACTTGCCTGGCTACGTAGCCCTCGGTCACCGCATCAATGATGTCACGCACTAGGCGCGGCACGGCCAGTTGCGCCAGCGTGGCGATGAGCAGGAAGACATACGGCAAGGCCGCTTGCCCGCTGTATTTGCGCAGATAGCTGAGAGAGCGTTGCAGGCCGCGATTGTTCGGCGCTTGCTCGCGTTGGCGACCGCGGCCGCCGGGTCGTTGCATCATCTCAAACTCCTATTCATTTCAGATTGCAGATTTTAGATCTCAGATCTGTGATCTGAAATCAATCACACAATCGCCAAATCACTCATTCACTTTCGGCTTCCACTTCGAGTTGGCGCACCGCCTCGGTCAGGTGTTTGAGCGCGCCGGCGATGGCGTCGCGCCGCTCACTGCTCAAGTGCTGCGTCAAACCTTCCATCCACTCGCTACGTTTGGCGATGCCGCGCTCGATGAGGGCGCGGCCCTTGCCGCTGAGCGTGATTTGTTTTGCGCGCCGGTCATGCTCGGCCTCCACCCGTTCGAGTAGGCCAAGTTGCACCAACCCATCCACCAATTGGCTCGCCGCCGCCGGCGTCACTTCGAGGTGGTTGCTGACCTCTGAGACACCACAGCCGCCGTGATAATACAGCCGCATCAGCACGTTGAATTGCGGCATGGAGAGCTTCTGACTTTTGACGTAGCTCATCCAGGCGTGCATCGAATGCTTCATGAAGACTTCGGCCCAGTCATGCAGCGCGGAATGGAACAGTTTAGTGGAAGACATATTCAACCTGGCGAAATAGTTAAGTTGACTGAACTATATGGCCGGCTTGAATGATTTGTCAACGGGCGCGGCCTGTCCGTTCGGCGGGGGAGGCCGCCGACCTTTACCCGCACTTTATGCAACGGCACGCTGCTTGCACCGAGAACAACCTATACGCCATGGAAGGCGACTCTCCCTTCACGGCGGGAGGTTGGTATGCGTTCGCGCAGGGTCGGTGGGTATTGGGTGAGTGAGGGGGCGTGGGGGGCTACCGTGCGCGTGGTGCGCACACTCTTCGATGGGCAGCAGACCGAGGAATGGATGCCGGCGGTTTTAGCTGTGCATGAGGTGTTGCACTCACCGCAGAACGGGCGCACTGTCGCCTCAGCGCGGATTGACTTCGGCGGTCTGTTGGATGTGTGGGGGACGAGCTACGTGCCGCTCAATGGAGGCGACGGCGTGATCCCAAACGAGTCGCTCTGACGTCACCCGCGCGCGGTGAGCAAGCTGATCGTCGCCGCCGGCGACCTCACCCGCCGGCAGTGAGCAAGCTGATCGTCGCCGCCCACATCAGGCCGACGATGAACAGGCTGGCCCCCCACAACAATTGCGCCAGCGGCCGCTGCGCCTCGCGCCGATGCAGCCACGCGCCCAGCACCGTGTTCAACCCCCACGCCACCG
>JBQTJD010000844.1:0-7459 GCA_052387475.1 Anaerolineales bacterium
TGAGTTCTGAATCATCACCGCGCTCTATCTTGCAGTGTCCCTTCGGCGTGGTAGACTAGCCGCAGGTTTACGGCTCGGGAGAAAATGCGATGACATCCGGACGTTCGTGGCGCTTGCGAGAAGCTTCGGTCCAGAAAAAAGGTATTGACCCCATCTGGCGGGGCATCGGCTGCTTCATGTTCCTCATCCTCACCTTCGGCAGCTACTTTGTGGCCGATGCGGCCCTGAATGCCATCAATGACGCCAACCGCGCCAATCGCTTTTTGCCCTCGCCCTTTCAGGGTGGCATCCCCCGCTATTCCATTAATTTCTACACCTACGAATTTCCACGGGCCGTCACCGAGATCGGCCCCATCAAGTTAGATCGGCCTCTCAAGACCGTCCCCTTCCGGCTCGATTTTGTCAGCCTGGCCGCCACGCTGTTCGTCAGTATCGTGGCGTTCGGCTTGATGGTGTTGATCTGGGGGATACTCAATCCACCCAAGCTGGGGCCGAAGGACGCGCCGCCCGTGCATCGCAAGATCGATCCACGCAAAGTCCGGTAGCGACGGACGACCGGCGTATTGATGCGCCTCCGCACAGCCTTGAGAATTGAAGACGGCGAGATCGTCGCGCTGGTGGGAGCGGCCGCGCCAGCGGTGTTGTTCCGCCTGGCCGATGACATCGTCGAAGCGGGCGGGCGCGTGATTGCGACCACGCTGGCGACCATCCCCGCCACGCTGCTTGACCGCGCGCCGAAACACTTCTCCGCTTTCGAGGTCAATCGCGCACAGATCGAGGCCGCACTCCACAAGCATCCCCAACTCTTTATCACCGGGCCGGTTGATCGCACACTGGACAAGGCCCCTGGTGTCTCAGCCGGTTTGCTTGAAGACTTGCAAGCGGTCCCCGACCTGTCTGCGCTCCTCGTCCTGGTTGAACACGATCAACTGCCTCATGCCGCCACGCGCGTGCTTAGTGTGCAGTCGTTGGGTAGTTCATTGCCGGCGCTGTCTCATGAACGTGTGAGTGTGCTGCTGGATACAACCGAAGGTGAAGAGCCGGCTTCGCACACCCGAGCAGCGGCGTTGTTACAAGATGACTCAGTGGAAGTTGTGTTGATTGGTTCGCCACGCAAAATAAACGCGATACGGGAAGCATGGGCGCGGGTGGGCGCCGTGGTGCTGGCGGCGGGCCGCTCCACGCGGATGGGGCAATCGAAGCAGTTGTTGCCCTGGGGCAACAGCACGTTGCTTGGCGAGGTGGTGCAACGCCTGCGCGCTACGGGCGTGCACGACATCGTCGTCGTCACCGGCGCCGAACGTGAGGCGGTGGAGCGTGTGGTCAGCGAGGCAGCGCTGGGCGATGCCCGGGTGCGTTGTGTTTTCAACCCCGACTACGCGACCAGTGAAATGGCTCGTTCGCTGCAAACCGGGTTGCGGGCACTCAAGCTACACTATCACGCCGCTGTCGTTGCCTTGGCCGATCAACCGCAGATTCAGCCCGCTACGGTGGAGGCCGTCCTGCAACGTTGGCGCGAAACGTTGGCGCCGATGGTCGCGCCCTTTCGCGCTGGGAAGCGCGGGCATCCGATGCTGTTTGATCGCGCGCAATGGCCGCAACTGTTGGCCCTCCCGGCGGACGCCAACCCCCGTGCGGTGTTGCAAACCGCCGAAGGCCTGGAGGCGGTGGCGATCGCCTCGGATACGATCCTGACTGATATCGACACGCCGACCGATTACGCTCAGGCACGCACCGACCAAGACAAACGCTAACGCTACACATCAAGTTAGTCGTCCATTGTTATAATCCAGCGCAACATGACCGACTCGCCCATTTCTAATCTTCGCATCCATTACCATGTGGAAGGCCGCGGGCCCGATGTGTTGCTCATTCACGGTTGGAGCAGCTCGCGGCGCATGTGGCAGCATCTCACCCCGGCTTTGGCGCGCACGCATCGCTGCTGGTCGCTCGACCTGCCGGGCTTTGGCGACTCGGACAAGCCGGCCGATGGCTGGTACTCCATCCCCAAGTTCACAGCCTCGGTGCGCTACTTCATGGATTCGATGGGCCTGGAACAGGCGTCGGTCGTCGGCCACTCGATGGGTGGGATGATTGCGCTGGATTTGGCCGCCGTAAGCCCCGAGCGGGTCGCGCGTTTGGTCGTCATCAACCCCGTCGTCACGGGCCGCGCCTATCTGCGCGCCTTTACCACGTTGCGCCCACGGGCGTCGTTGTTGCAGCACACGCATGAATGGTCACGCCGCCTCATTCATCCCGTTGTTCGGCACCCGCTCAGCACTACGTTGAATCGCGGGGTGCGTTATCTGGGCCGCCGCGCCGAGGACTTCACCCGCGCCACTCCCGAGTCGTTGTTAGGCAGCGGGCGGGCGATTGCCGATTTCGACACGCGCCCAGGCTTGGCGCAAATCAAGGCGCCCACCCTCGTCATTCTGGGTAAATTTGACACCCAGGTCCCCAACTCCGAAGGCCATACTGTGGCTGCCCACGTGCCGAATGCCCGGTTGTTTGTCTATATGGCTGGGCATGCCATCACTGATGATTATCCAGGCGAGATGGTGCGCGGCATCCGCGACTTCATCGGCTGAACTTTGTCTTCAGCGACTCTGCGCACCTTCACCGCCCTGAACCTGCCGGCCGAATTGCATTTGCACCTCGGCGAGATCGCGGCTGTGCTCCAAAAGACCGCGCCGCGCGGCAGTGTCCGCTGGGTGCGGCCCGAAGGCATCCATCTCACGCTTAAATTTTACGGAGAAGTTTCTTCGGCCCGCATTCCCGATTTGCAGCGCGTTCTGTCTGAGGCGGCTGGCGCATGTAATCGGCTCACATTCGCGCTCGGCGGTCTGGGCGCGTTTCCAAATATGAATAACCCGCGTGTCGTTTGGGTGGGATTGACGGGGGACATGCCCGCTTTACAGCGTCTTCAGCGCACTGTGGAAGAGGGGTCGCAACGATTGGGCTTTGCACCGGAAGCGCGGCGCTTCAATCCCCATCTCACGCTGGGGCGCGTCAATCAACCCCTGCCTTCGAGCGACCAATCCGTTTTGACGCAAATGTTGCGGCAGGCGGCGATTGCGCCAGGCGAGTCGTTTTCACCCGGTGAGCCGTTTGTGCTGGATACGCTGACGCTATGGCATAGCGAGTTGCGTTCCGCTGGATCGGTCTACACGCCGCTATTTTCGTCTGGGCTTGGTCGCTTGAACCGCTCAGCGATGCTAGAATAAATCCATGACATTGGGAGGAAAGTGACTCTGAAAACAATCGATCTCGCTCGCTCGCTCGTGGATGCCCTCGAAGACAAGAAGGCCGAAGATATCGTCCTGCTCGATTTGCAGGGCCAATGTTCGTTCACCGATTATTTTGTCATCTGTACTGGCGGCAGTGAGCGCCAGTTGGATGCGATTGTGGACGGGGTGAGCGAAACGGCGCGCAAGAAACACCGCCTCAAGTCGCCGCGCGTGCAGGGGCAGGCCGAAAGTGGCTGGGTCTTAATCGACTTTGGCGACGTCATCATCCACGCTTTTTCCCGTGAACAACGCCGGCGTTACAAGTTGGAAGAATTGTGGCACGAGGCGAAGATCGTGCTGAGGATTCAATAGCCAGTCGTTAGGTGCCAGTAAACAGTAATCAGTCGCCGGTGGTTTATTTTCCCCTGTTTACTGACTACTGTTTACTAGATACTGTTTACTGTTTTTCGTACACCCACCGTTCACCGTCGCGCGCCCAGGTTACAAGCTCCTCTGGCTTGAACCACAGACCCAACTCCAAAGCCGCTGTCTCCGCGCCATCGGAGGCGTGAATCAGGTTGCGGCCGATCTCCAGCGCCAGGTCGGCGCGGATGGTGCCCGGCGCCGCCGCCGTCGGGTTGGTCGCACCAACGGTTTGGCGCACTGCCTCAATGGCCTTGTTGCCTTCCCATGCCATCACCACCACCGGCCCCGAGACGATGTAGCTGACCAGCGGTTCGTAGAACGGTTTGCCCTTGTGTACGGCGTAGTGTCGCTCGGCCAACTCGCCGCTTACGGACTGGAGTTTGGCCGCGACCAGCCGCAGGCCGCGCCGCTCCAGCCGGCCAATGATGTCGCCCACCAGCCCCCGCTGCAGGCCATCCGGTTTGATAATGACGAGTGTTTTTTCCAAGAGTGCCTCCAGAATGGCTCCAAACGGCCCGCATTCTACCAGAAAGCCCCACAACTCTTTCCAACGGTTTGAGTTAAGATGGCCCGCTCGCATTGAGGAATCGTCAGGCTATAATGATGCGTACGGCTTCCATGAGCCGCATAGGACTCGCATGAAGATTTTGATCGTGGATGACGACCCGGTATTACGCCAGATTCTGCACACCTATTTAGCGCGGGCCGGCTACGAAGTCGCTCTGGCGGAGGATGGCCGGTCGGCCTGGGAAACCTGGCAACAGGATCACCACCGGCTGGTCATCACCGATTGGATGATGCCGGTGATGGATGGGCCGGAACTGATCCGACAAGTGCGCTCGGCGATTTATCCTGGCTATACCTACATCATCATGCTCACGGCCAAGGAGGGCAAGAGCGATGTCATCTTTGGCCTGGAATCGGGCGCGGATGATTACCTCACCAAACCGTTCAATGCCGGTGAACTGCGCGCCCGCATCTCTATTGGCGAGCGAATTTTGAACTTGGAGCGCGACCTTCAGCAAGCCCTGACGCGCATGGAGCAGTTAGCCACGCACGACGCGGTCACCGGACTGCTCAATCGTCGCGCACTGTACTCGCATGGCGAGGCCGAACTCAACCGCGCCCATCGTGATTCGAAGCCGCTGAGTTTTGTGATGCTGGACATTGACCATTTCAAATCGGTCAACGACCGTTTTGGACATCTCATCGGGGATCAGGCTCTGCGGATGGTGGCCGATACGATGGCGCGCAACAAGCGCCCATACGATTGGGCCGGGCGCTGGGGGGGCGAAGAATTCCTCCTCATCCTGCCAAGCACCGATATGGCCGAGGCAGCCCATATCGCCGACCGCTTGCGGATAATGGTGAATGAAACCGCGGTGCCGCTTGGGAACGGACAAGACCTGTTTTTGGAAGTGAGCTTGGGGGTAACGAGCAGTTCACTGCAGCTTGGCGATAAGTACACGCTGGATCGCCTGACAAAGGAAGCCGACGACGCCTTGATCCGCGCCAAACGCGAAGGCCGCAACCGGGTGTGCATCTACCAGCCCGAAACCACGGTGTTACGGTAGGGGGCGAACGGCGACGCCCACACGCGGGCGACCACAAGGGTCGCCCCTACAGATCGCGGCGCGAAAACCACCACACGGCTAATCCAAACGCCACCGCCAGATACAAAACCGCATACACGATCATCAGCTCACTGGGTGGCGCTGTGCCGACAAACGGATTGAAGCCCGCCGCAGCGCGCAGCAGCGGCGAGCTCATTTCGTGCGCCGCCCGCTTCCACAACGCCTCGCTGGGGATGAGCAGGCTGGAGAAGATGCCGACGTTGACGGCCGTCTCGTTGCGCAACGCGCCGCCAATTTGCTCCACCCAACCGCCGATGAAGGCCAGCCCGTACAATCCAAACACGATGCCGCCCGTCGCCAGCGCCGAGAGGCGGCTTGAGCACGCCAGCGTAATCGTCATCATCAAAATGGCGGTGAGGTAGATGAGAGCCAGCGCGCGGGGAAGATTGGGCGCGGCATACTGGGCAATCAGCCACACACTTGCGATCACGCCGCCCGCCATCAGCGCGAGATACACTGCCAGCATCCCCGCGAAGCCCAGCCACTTCCCCATCACCACCGCCGAGCGTCGCACCGGCTTGGTCACCAGCGCCTGCACCGTGCCGGTATTGATTTCACCGGCCAGCGTGTCGGCGGCCAGCAGCGCACCCATCGCCAGCGTGAGGAAGTTGACAGCGTACAACCCGGCCATGAAGATGAGGTTGTACGCGCTGCGCGAAGCAGCGCTGGTGAGCGACTCGCCCTCGCGGGCCACCTCCTGCCGGATGAAGTAAAAGCCCGCGCTGTACAGGGCCAGGAACGCCAGCCCGAGCAACAGCGCGGCCAGCACAATCTTGCGCCGCCAGGCTTCACGAAAGGTCAGGCGTGCCATTGTGAGGATCGGCTGCATCACAACACCCCTTCCGTGCCCACCGTTTGGATGAAAACTTCCTCGAGCGACAGCCGTTGCGGCGTGAGTGCGTACACCTCCGCGCCGCGCTCGACGAGGTAGCGCACGATCGCGGGCAGCGCGCTCTCATCCGCAACGGCCAGCGTCACGTGCTCCCCATCCGCGCGGATGTCGCGGCCCCATTGACCCAGCCCGCCGAGGAGTTCCGGCGTCAGCCGGCGCGCGCGCAGGGTGACACTCGTCTGCCCATTCGCCAGCGCCTTCAACTCATCCACCCGAATTACCTCACCGTGCTTGATGAAGGCCACACGGTCACAGGTGATCTCGATCTCGCTCAACAGGTGCGAGTTGAGAAACACCGTCGTGCCCTTCGCGCGCAGGTCGTGGATGATGTCGCGCACGAGCCGGCGTCCCACCGGGTCGAGGCCAGAAGTCGGCTCATCGAGGAAGACAAGCGCCGGATCGTTCAGCAGCGCCTGCGCCAACCCCACGCGTTGCAACATGCCTTTGGAAAACGTGCGCAGTTGTTTGTCGCGGAACGGCGCGAGGCCGACCAGTTCAAGCAGTTCGGCTGAACGCTTGGTAATTGGCGCAGCGGCCATGCCGTACAACTCGCCGTGTACGCGCAGAAACTCAGCCGCCGTCAGCCAATCGTGAAAGCGAAAGTGCTCGGGGAGGAAGCCGGTTTTGGCGCGCGCTGCCCGCTCGCCGATAGGCTTCCCCAACAACGTGCCGCTTCCGGAAGTGGGTGCGACGAGGCCGAGCAGCATTTTGATCGAGGTGGTCTTGCCCGCGCCGTTCGGCCCGAGGAAGCCGAAGACCTAGCCCTGCTGCACTTGGAGAGTCAGCCCGCGCACGGCGATGTTGTCGCCAAACTCTTTGCGGAGGGCGTGGGTCTCGATAGCGTAGTCGGTCATACCGGGAGCATGATACAAGGACAAGGTGACTGAGTGAAGGGGGAACAGGTAGAAACGTTTACCTTGTCACCGCCTCACCCAGTCACCTCGTCAGCCAAGGTAAGCGGGTCGCAATTGGTTAGCGTTACTGCAACGAGTTTGCCATCTCCAGTGCGCCCTCCGAATTGTTGCCCAACCCACCGATGGCATAGATGATGCCGTTCTTCACCCACACCAGCGCGTACTGCGGCGCATCATCACTCGGGCGTTGGATGAGATAACCCGTGACGCCATCCACTTGCACCTGTTCGTAGCTCGCCCCGTTGCGCGGGATGGGGATGACGAGCGTCGAGGCCCAATCCACCGTCTGGCTGTACTCGCGCGCCTGCGCTTCGGTCATGCCGCTCAGCTGCAAACCGATGAGGGCCAGTTCGTTCACATCCAAAT
>JBQTJD010000845.1:0-6481 GCA_052387475.1 Anaerolineales bacterium
GGGCAAACCCGGAATTGAACTACGTGAGGCGGATTGGCTGTCGCACTTTCCTGTGGAGAATACCCGGTTGGTCATAAGCCTGCACGACAGCCTCGATGCCGGAGAGTCGGAAGCCATTGTCCTCGCCCTCGAAAAAGGCGCTGATCTGCTTTTGATGGATGAGCGCATTGGCCGCAAGATTGCACAGCGACTTGGGTTACGAGTAACGGGTGTCATCGGAGTGTTGATTGAGGCGAAGCACAAAGGATTGTTGACAATGGTAAAGCCGGTGCTGGATCGACTTCGGGATGAAGCGGGCTTTAGGTTGAGCGACGCTCTATACCAACAAGTTGTACAGGACGAGCATGAGTCAGGGTAGGGCACAACTCGGTGCTGGGCTATCAACAATTGTATGAATGGGCGATTGCGAGGATGAGAGAGTGGTAAAAAGCTTTGCCACGAATTACGCGAAATAAAACTCGGAGCGCCGCTTGGCCTCCGAGTTTTCGTTTCCCTGCTTGCCTTCTTTTCCCTCGGTTCGTTTCCCGCCGTTAGTCGTCCGACGAACTTCTGCGCCCCCTCCGGCCACCGCCCCCTCCTCCGCCGCCGCTGTCGCCGCTGCCGTTCTTGCCAAGCGTCTCCAAAAAGTCCATATTGTTGTCGGTCTGGCGCAAGTTCTCGAGGATGGCCTCGGTGGCGTTGGTGATGTCGAGACCGGCGCCGTTCGGCGGCTGAGTGACCATTTGGCCGAACATGCGGCGCAACAGCCATACGCGCGGGGTAATGTCTGGGCCAAGCAGCAATTCTTCGCGCCGGGTGCTCGACCGCTCGATGTCGAAGGCCGGGAAGATACGGCGCTCCTGCAGCTTGCGGCTCAGGTGCAATTCCATATTGCCCGTGCCCTTGAACTCCTCATACACCATATCGTCCATGCGCGAACCGGTATCCACCAGACAGGTTGCCACGATCGTCAGTGAGCCGCCCTCTTCGATGTTGCGCGCCGCGCCGAAAATCTTCTTTGGCGGATAAAGCGCCGCCGGGTCGAGGCCGCCGGAGAGCGTGCGGCCCGATGGGTTGACGACGAGGTTGTACGCGCGCGCCAGGCGCGTGAGCGAGTCGAGCAGGATGGCGACGTGCCGGCCGCTCTCGACCAGCCGCTTGGCGCGTTCCAGCGCCATCTCCGCCACGCGCACATGCGAAGTCACCGGCTCGTCAAACGTCGAGGCGATCACCTCCGCCTCCACCGAGCGATCCATATCGGTCACTTCTTCCGGGCGCTCACCGATGAGGGCCACCATCAAGTGCACGTCGGGATAGTTGTGGCTGATGGCGTTGGCGATGTCCTTGAGTATTGTGGTCTTGCCGGCCTTGGGCGGCGAGACGATGAGGCCGCGCTGGCCCATGCCGACGGGCGCGATCAAATTGAGGAAACGGGTGCTGAGGACGTTCTTGGTCGTTTCAAGGTCAAAGCGCTTTTCGGGGAAGATGGGCGTGAGCGACTCAAAGGTCGGTCGGCGTTTGGCCGCGTCCGGGTCCACGCCGTTCATCGTCTCCACGCGCAACAGGCCGAAGTATTTCTCCGAGTCCTTAGGCGGGCGCACCTGGCCGATGACCATATCCCCCGTACGCAGCCCGAAGCGCCGGATCTGCGATTGCGAGACGTAGATGTCCTCCGGCCCGGGCAGATAATGCTCCGCGCGCAAAAAGCCGATGCCGTCCTCGACGATTTCGAGGATGCCGCCGCGCAGCTCCAGCCCGTTCTTTTCCGCGTTGGCCCGCAGCAAGCGCAAGATCAAGTCTTCTTTTTTGAGTTTGCTGTACGCGGGGATGTCCCACTGGCGGGCGGTAGTACGCAGTTCGGAGAGGCTCTGTTGTTGTAAGTCTGCAATGTCCATGTTGGGTTGCCCAATGACTGCCAACGGGCGATACGCCCGTTGAGGGAAAACGAAGGTGGATTGGGATTGGCTCGCTTAGCGCAAAATCGTCTATGCAGTTAGAAGGGTATTGAGGCCGATTAACTACCTGGGGCGAGTTGTCATGAGTATAGCACCCTGCCCGGCGCAACGTCAACCAAGAAAGTGCCTAAATATCGATACACTTTATCGCTGGCTGGCCCGCGCTCGGATGAGTTCAAGCTTCGTCGTCCGGTCAACGGGTAAGTCAAGCGCAGCATGGATCAACTGCTGAATGGCCTTTACGCGGATATGGCCCCGCTCTCGAATGTGTACCAACCGCACCTGCTTGCCCTCCCCCTGCAATAGCCCGGTTGGGTCGGGCAGCAGGATACCAAACTCGAATACAAGATTAACGTGGTCGTGCCGAGGAAAGATACCGCAAAACAAGCTTTGTGATGGATGGTGATAGTTGAGGCAATGCCAGCCGAGATGGGCGGCCTCGGTGGCTTCGGGAACCGTCCGCCGCACCAGCTTCCGCAACCGCTCGACCAGCGTCCGCACCTCCGACGTGTGCGTGGCTAGTAACTCGTCAACGGTTCCAACCCGCTTCGGCACAAGTATTAACGCAAAGCCGCCAAGGTGCGAAGACGCAAGGAGTTGTATTTCTTTACGCCTTTGCCTCTCCGCGGCTTTGCGTTGAAATCACGTTGATCAGTATGACACCTGGCTGTACTGCGCCAGTTTGTTCAGCTTGTGCTTCGAGATAATCTCGCGCACGGTGCCGGACTTCGAACGCATGACGAGCGAGTGCGTGCGCGCCCCATCGCCCGAATACTTCACCCCGTCGAGCAGCTCGCCGTCGGTGATGCCTGTGGCCGCGAAGAACACGTTGTCCGAACGGACAAGGTCATCAATCATCAACACCTTGTCGAGATCGTAGCCCATGTCGCGCGCTTTCTTCGCCTCGTCCTCGTTGCGTGGATAAAGCCTGCCCTGAATCTCGCCGCCCATCGCTTTGAGCGCGCAGGCCGAGATCACACCCTCCGGCGTGCCGCCCACCCCCATCAGCAAATCCACACCCGACTCGGGCCAGGCCGTCATCAACGCGCCGGCCACGTCGCCATCGGTGATGAGGCGGATGCGGGCGCCGGCTTTGCGGATCTCGGCGATGAGCTTTTCGTGGCGCGGGCGGTCCAGCACCATCACCGTCATATCGCGGATCTCTTTGCCTTTGGCCCGCGCCACGCTGCGGAGATTGACGAGCGGCGAGACTTCGATATCAATCGCGCCTTTGCCTTCCGGCCCAACGGCGATCTTATCCATATACACGAGCGGCCCGGGATTGAACATCGTGCCCCGGTCGGCTATGGCGACGGTCGAAAGCGAGTTCTGTCGGCCCAGCGCGAGTAGCCGCGTACCGTCAATTGGATCCACGGCGATATCGACCTTGGGGTCATGCCCGGTGCCGAGCTTTTCGCCGTTGTACAGCATCGGCGCTTCATCCTTCTCCCCCTCGCCGATGACGATGATGCCGTCCATCTCCACGGTATTGAGCACGAGGCGCATCGCGTCCACCGCGGCTTTGTCGCCGCCCTCTTTGTCGTTGCGTCCCATGAAACGGCCCGCCGCCAGTGAGGCGGCCTCGGTCACGCGTACCAGTTCAAGGGCCAGGTTGCGGTCGGGTTGTTCGCTCATCGTTTCCTTCCGTCCAATAGTCAAGCGGTCGAATTGTCGGGTGACTATTAGACTACAAGACTACCCGACGCTTCATCGAAACAACATCTGCAATCCCAGCACCGCGTAATACCCCACTGGCACGGCCACCAGCCACGAGTCGATCCGATCCAGCACGCCGCCGTGCCCGGCGATGACGGCGCCGGAGTCCTTCACACCGGTTTCACGCTTGAGCATCGAAATGCCCAGATCGCCCAGCGGCCCGACGAGGCCGGTCAACGCGCCCAGCAACGCACCAGTGGGCCAGTTCACCAGACTCTGTGGCCCGGCGCCCAAATGCCACACCACGGCCAGCAGCGCCGAGCCGGCGGCCCCACCCAACACGCCACCCGCAAAACCCTCCCACGTCTTCTTCGGGCTGAGGCGCGGCGCGAGCGGATGCCGCCCGAAGGCGCGGCCAAAAATATAGGCCACGCTATCCACCAGCCAGACCGCGCCGACCAGCACTGCCGTCCACCAAAAACCATCCGTGGGCAATGCGCGCACCGCGACGAAATAACTACCCAGCCATCCAAGATAGAAGATGCCGGCCAGCGTGATGACGAAATCGGTGGCGGAGGATTGCGCGCCGCGCTCGTAATCGACTAGGTGCCAGGCCAGCGCGGCCACGATCACCAGCACAAAGACCACTCCAAACTCAACGACTGGAAAAGCACGCACGGCGACGAGCAGCGGCGCGCCGATGAGCAGCAACAGGCGGGCGGGGCGATGGCCGCTCACGCGAAACATGCGAACGTATTCACGCGCCGCCAGCACAAAGGCGGCAATCACCGCGAGATTGAACACCGGCCCACCGAGCACGATGATCCACACCGAGAGCGGGATCAACGGAATGGTGACGGCCAGCCGGTCGGACAACATTCAAGTGGTCGCGACTTGCGCGGACGTTAAGCCAAAGCGGCGCTCGCGTGCGGCGAAATGCTCCAGCGCGCGACGGTATTGCGTCTTGTCGAAATCGGGCCAGTACACATCGGCGGCGTAGTATTCGGCGTAGGCCCCTTGCCAGAGGAGGAAGTTTGAAACGCGGAGTTCGCCGGCGGTGCGGATGATGAGGTCGGCGTCGGGTTGGCCGGCGGTGTAGAGATATTGATTGACGAGCTCTTCCGTCACAGAAGCCGGTGGCACGCCATCGGCCAGCATCTGTTTGATGGCGTTCATAATCTCAGCCCGCCCCCCATAGTTGAAGGCGACGTTGAGGGTGAGGCGCGTGTTGTGCTTGGTCATCTCCACCGCATCCAGCACCATCTCCTGCGTGTTGGGCGCCAGCCCCTCCAGCCGGCCGATGTGATGGAGTTGCACGCCCTGCTTGTGCAACTCGTTGAGTTCCCTTTGCAGTACTTCATCGAGGATGAACATCAGCCCGCGCACTTCCTCAGGCGGGCGGCCCCAGTTTTCGGTGGAGAAGGCATAGATGGTGAGGTACTTGATGCCGAACTCGGCGGTAGCAGTGATAATGCGGCGCAAGTTTTCCACACCGGCCCGGTGCCCGGCTAGGCGCGGCAGCCCACGCGCGATGGCCCAGCGCCCGTTACCATCCATGATGATGCCCACATGTTGGGGAAGTCTGTCGAAGGACGCAGAGGAGTCGGGCATGAAAAGGATGAAGGATGAAGGCGGAAGGATGAAGCGCATCGGCCTGATCTTCATCCTTCATCCTTCATCCTTTCGCCTTAGATTTCTTTGATCTCTGCTTCCTTGCGCTGGCCCAGTTCGTCCACCTTCGCCACGTATTTGTCGGTGAGCTTTTGCAAGTCGACCTCGCCCCGCTTCAATTCATCTTCCGAAATCAGTTTTTCTTTTTCGAACTCGCGCATGTCGTCGTGCGTGTGCCGGCGGATGTTGCGGACCGCGACGCGCGACTCCTCCAGCCGATTATGGACGACTTTGACCAGGTCGCGGCGGCGTTCCTCGGTGAGCAACGGCAAGCTGAGGCGGATGACTTTGCCATCGTTGTTCGGCGTGAGGTTAAGCTCTGAACTTTGGATGGCCTTTTCGATGTCTTTGAGCGATGACTGATCGAAGGGCTTGATCAGCAACTGGCGCGGCTCGGGCACCGTGATGGTTGCCAGCGCCTGCAATTGGGTCGGGGAGCCGTAGTATTCGACATTGAGCCGCTCCACCAATGCGGGCGAGGCCCGCCCGGTGCGGATGGTGGCGAGGTTATCCTCCAGCGCAGTAATAGCGCCTTTCATCTTCACTTCGGCTTCGGTGAGCGCATCTTTGACCATAGTATTTAGAGATCAGGGGTTAGGGGTTAGAGACTGAGCCAAGCATACTCGGGCCGGACAGGAGTTGCAAGCCCTTGAGTGCGAGGCTAATCCCTTACCCCTCATCCCCTTTTCAGTTTAGCGGCCGATGATGGTGCCGACCTTCTCTCCCATCACGGCACGAGCGAGCGAGTCGCCTTCCCATAGATTTAGGACAAGGATGGGCAGGCTGTTATCCATGCATAAGCTGATGGCGGTGCTGTCGAGCACTTTCAACCGGCGATTGAGCGCGTCGATGTACGGCAGGGTCTCGAACTTGCGCGCCTGTGGGTTGGTTTTGGGATCGTCGTCGTATACGCCGTCCACCTTGGTGGCCTTGACCATGACATCGGCGTCAATCTCCATCGCCCGCAACGCGCCGGCGGTATCGGTGGAGAAGTATGGGTTGCCGGTTCCGGCGGCGAAGATGACGACGCGGCCTTTCTCGAGATGGCGGATAGCGCGGCGGCGGATGTACGGCTCGGCGACGGCCCGCATTTCGATAGCCGCTTGTACACGGGTGAAGACGCCGCCCCGTTCCAACGCATCCTGCAAAGCCAGCGCGTTCATCACCGTGCCGATCATGCCGATGTAATCGGCAGTGGCGCGCTCCATCCCGTGTTGAAT
>JBQTJD010000846.1:0-2917 GCA_052387475.1 Anaerolineales bacterium
TTGATTTCCCCCGCCCGGACTCGCGCGAAGGGCCTCATCGTGCATCAATGAGGCCCTTCGCGCGATAAGACACTGGACATGCACAGCCTATGCGTACGCGCTCAGGGTGACGTTGTCATTGTTTATGTTCCACTCGTGGGTCAGGACGGGCATACCGGATTTTGCCTTTGGCCACAATTTCTCGAAGGGAAAATCGTCCAGTACCAGCCGTTCGGAGAGCTGCTCGGGTGTACGGACGGGCAAATCCAGCCCGAAGCGGTAAGCCAATATAGCATTCGGCCAAGATTGCCTTGAGCAAAACTACAGTTCATATCCCTGGTCAATCCAATAGTGCCAGTCCTCGGTAGCTTGTTTCGTTTCTGCGTCGGCGGTGCTCGTTGGTTTCAACTGCGCTAGCGGAACGGCGAGGGTGCGTTTCTCCCAGCGCACGGTCACGAACATCTCGTGCGCACACTCATCTGCTCCCGCCATTCCGATGACATCCACCACTTCACCTTTTCGCAATGGAGAAATTGCTCGCTCATGGATACAGCGCGCCCGAAAAGGAAAGCCCAACTTGTCATCGAGATAACTGTACCAGCCCATGGCCTGTTCCTCGGGGCCGTAAGCATCCACGATGATTTCCAGCATGATGCGGTTTTCACGCCGGGGATTCTTTTTGCGTTCTCGCATGAGGGTCTCCAAGGCTACTGTTGCGTGCGGAGGAGCTTGACAACGGATTGCCTTCGGCAAAACGGACAAGCGCATACCAGCGGATGCTCCGCAATGCCACGCCTCATCCGTGAGTATCCGTTTATCCGCTTCACTATCCGTTGTCGGAAAATCCGTGCATCCGCTGCCAGCCTCCGTTACCCCCACGCCGCTTCGGCTGCCCCGTTCGCGTCAACCCAAAACGGCACCCAAGCCAACGCTACAAGTTGCACGGCGATGTTGGTCTTCTTGGGCTTGAGGCTGAGCGTTTCGAGTGCTTCGGATTGCGCGGCGAGGGTGGATTCCAGTTCAGCGCTCTCGGCTTTGAACTGCTCATCAAGGTCGGTGAGTTGCTGTTGCACGGCCTCGACCGTCTCCTTCGCGCGGCCGATGTCGCCGCCCTCTTTCATCGCTTTGCCCACGCCTTTGGCCGCCGTGCCGGCCTTGTTCAGCGCCGAGCCTCTGCCGCCGATGAAGGCGCTCAGCAGCGACGCGCCCACCGACACGGCGGTGCTGAATTGTGCTTGCTTGGCCTGCGCCTCCTGCACCTCCACGGCCTGCTGCGCTTTGCGGAGCCGCTCTTGCAGCACCGTCAGCTTGGGCGCGTATTTTTGCTTGAGCTTTTCAACGGCAGCGTCGCGGGCCTCGCGGGCGGATTGTTGCACGCGCACGCGGAAGTCGCGCTCGCTCTCGCCGAGTTGAGAAATTTCTTTGGTGCTCGGGCTGCGGAACAACTCCAAAGTTTGTGTGCCATACACATACGTCACGAAGTCTTTGCTCCACGCGGCGTAGTTCTTGGCTTTGCTGGCTGAAGGTGGCAATTCTTCGAATTGCCCACCTTCCGTTGGATCGCGCTCCAAATCGCTTGCGGCCACGCCTGCTTCTTTCGCGTCGTCCCAATTCACTGGCACGGCGGCGTCGGTGATGGGTGTGAGGTGCGCCGCATCTTGCATCACATCCACTCGGGTTTTGGCATCGACAAAATTGATTTTGGCCGCGCCGAACAGCATCGGGCGATAAATCAGCTTGGCATCTTTTGTCCCGCGCGTTGGGATGAAGAATTGCGGGATGTCGGGCGGGAGCGATGGTCGCCGGGCTGAGGGGGTGACGGTTGAGGTAGCGAATGCGGCGGAAGTCGCTATCCCGGAGGAAGCCGCTACCGGCGCGGTAACCGGCTGCCCTGCGGACGCTTCCCTACGCCCTTCCATTAACTTTCGTATTTGCTCGCGCGTTAGCGGCCCACGGAGATAGCTCATCGCCCAACGCGTTTCGAAAACGGTCGGCCCGTCGTCGTGGACGTTGTTCATGAGGAAGATGCGGTTGCCGAGGCTGGAGAGGATGTTATCGAGTTGTGCGCGATCAAACTGAGAACCGGCGGTGACGCTCGCGCCCTCGAGGCCGTCGAGCACGCGCTGCTTGTCACGGTCGGTCTGCAAACGGCCGATGAACCACGTGCCCGCATTGCTCAGGCCTTTGTAATCGAGGTCAACGGGATTTTGCGTGACGAGCACGACGCCGAGGCCGAAGGCACGCGCCTGTTTCATCAGCGTGAGCAGCGGCTGTTTGCTCGGCGGGTTGGCCGTCGGCGGGAAGTAGCCAAAGATTTCATCCATGTAGAGGATAGCCCTGAGTGACGTCGTTCCACTCTGGGTCCGCATCCAGCCCAAGACTTGATTGAGCAGCAACGAGACGAAGAACATGCGCTCGGCGTCGTTGAGGTGGGCGATGGAGAAGATGCTGATGCGCGGTTTGCCCGGCGACGGACCGTCGCCCGTGTAGAGCATGGCCCGGATGTCGAGCGGCTCGCCCTCCATCCACGCGCCGAAGCCCGGCGCAGCCAGCAGGTTGTTGAGGGCCATGACGAGGCCGAAGCGCTCCTTGCCCGGATAGAACGACTCGAGGTCGAGCACGCCGATTTTGGTGACGGGCGGATTCTGGATGTGGCCGATGAGGGCAGCCAGGTCGAGGTCTTTGCCCTGCGACCACGACCAGTGGATGATGGTCGAGAGCAGGATGTGCTCGCGACTCTGAATCGGATCGGCGTCAATGTTGAGCAGGCTGAGCAAACTGGTGGCTGTGGTACCGATGCGCTCACGCAACAGCTCGCCATCTTCCATCACCGCTTTGTCCGGCACGGCGAACGACTTGAGGATGGAGACCGGAATCCCCGCGCTCGAGCCGGGCGTGTACACGACCATCTCCACCGCGTCACGCAGCCGTTGGATGC
>JBQTJD010000847.1:0-6297 GCA_052387475.1 Anaerolineales bacterium
ATGGCGACGTAGCGGTCGAGGCTGGGCTGAAAGGCCTGATACACCGACGCCATGCCGCCCTGACCGAGCATGGCCGTGAGCCGGAATTTTCCGAGTGACGTGCCGATCATCGGCGCGCAGTGTATCAACGGATGGAACGGATTGCAATCAACGGATTGAGCGGGGTGCATTTCTGGAAAGTGGCCGATTTGCTCCAAGCCCGCGTCCTCGCGGGCGTTCTGGCCGGACATCCGACCGCGAGGACGCGGTCGGGGAGCGGGCGACCAAAAATCTGAAATGCACCCATTTAGCGGAACCATCGGGGATTGAACGGATTGCGAGCGAAGCCCCAGCAATCCCAATGACATGTCTCCCTGAGCGCGAATGCGCTGCCTGTGATTTACCCGGGTCGTATCGCGCGAAGGGCCTCGTATGAGAGGGACATTATCCGTTCAATCTTTCAATAATCCGCTCAATCCGTTGATATACTTTGTCGCATGAGCCACATCGTTGAGATCGCAAAACAACTTGCTCGTGATTTCGCGCAACGGGCAGATGAAGCCGACAAAATCGGCAAGCTCCCGCCACAGGACATCGCCGCGCTCAAGGCCAGCGGCTACCTCGCCGCCAGCGTGCCGCGCGAATACGGCGGGCACGGCGCGGGGCTGCGCGAATGCGCCGAGGCGCAGATCGCGCTGGCGCAGGGCAGCACCTCGACCGCGATGGTGGCGACAATGCAGTTACACATTTTCGGTCATGCGAATGAGAGCCGTCCATGGCCCGAGCCGATTTGGGCGATGTTCTGCCGTTTGGCGGTGCAGGGTGAATTGTTCAACTCGGTTGCCAGTGAGCCGTTGCTGGGCAGCCCTTCGCGCGGCGGGCTGCCGGAGACTTGGGCCGAGCCGTTATCCGAGGGCGGCTGGCTGCTCAACGGACACAAAACGTGGACGACGGGCGGTCAGCACCTCGACCACATGCTCGTGCGGGCGCGAGTGGATGCCGACCCTGTGGTGCTGTGGGTGCGTAAAGATACGCCCGGCGTGGAGTGGGAAGAAACGTGGACGCATGCGCTGGCCTTGCGAGCGAGTGAGAGCCACGATGTTTATTTTCACGGCGTGCGATTGCCACCCGAGGCGTTGATTCAACGTGGCAACGACCATTCAAAGAACGCGTGGTTCCCGACGCTTGTAACCGCTACATACCTCGGCGCCGCATACGCGGCCCAAGCCGCCCTCATTCGTTACGCGCGCGAGCGCACGCCCACTGCCCTCGGCAAACCGATTGCGACACTGCCCAACATCCAACGCCAAATCGGTGAGATTGAAATTGCATTGCAGGCCGCGCGCGCTCTGCTGCTCGAAGCCGCCGTTGTGTGGGACGCCACTACACCGGACGCACGGCCTGCGGTGTTTCCGCGCATCGTTGCGGCCAAGCACTTCGCCATCGAAGCCGCGAACACGGTGACGGACAAGGCCCTCCGCGTGGCTGGCGGCGCGAGCATTACATCCGCGCTCTCGCTCGAACGTCATTTCCGCGATGTGCGCGCCGGGCCGATGCACCCGCCCTCCGGCGATACCGCGCTGGAGTTGGTAGGGCAGGCGGCGATTTCTGACAACGGATTGGGCTACGCCCGAAACGAATAAACGGATACACGCTATCCGATTATCCGTTTTGCGCCGCTTCCGTTGTCGGAATTATCCGCTTGTTCTCCTCAACCTCCATTGATACAATGGCATCATCAGATACACGGCTCTCAGGTGCGAAGAGAGCCGCCAAGCAGGAGAGGCCGGATGACAGATTAATCCCCCACAACTTTGAAGGCGTTGCGAGTGTATTACCGCGCCTTCCGCTGGGTGATTGATCCGTAGCCTCACTGACTGATTCTTTTTTTCTTTCAGCCTCGTCACAGGCCATGGGTCATTCACCCATGGCTTTTTCTTTTCACCGCGGAGAGCGCGAGACGCGCCAGCGGCGCTACAAAAACCTTTGCGCTCTTTGCGAGCTTTGCGGTTCAATCAGATGCTGAAAGTTACCTCCCTCTCCAAATCCTACGCCGATCGCACCATCCTGCGCGACGTATCGTTTCTACTCAGCCCCGGCGAACGCGTCGGCCTCGTCGGGCCGAACGGCAGCGGCAAGACCACGCTGCTCCGCATTTTGCTCGGGCGCGAGCCGCCTGACTCTGGCAGCGTGCAATTCGACGCGCACGTGACCGTCGGCTATCTTTCCCAGGGATTGGATGCCCCGCCGGGTGCGACTGTGCAAAGTGTGCTGGATACCGCGCCAACCCAGTTGGCATGGGGGGACCGCCAAAGCGGTTCTCCAGCGGCGCTTCGCGCCGTCACGCTGGGCGACGTATCCCAAGCGGAAGCCGATCTTGCGCGGGCGGCAGCGTTGTTGGCGGATGCGCCAAGCGCCAGCCACGCAGCCGAGCACCAACAGCAATACGACATGGCCCTTACGCAGTTGCAATCCGCCATCGACCGCGCGGACCCGGCGCGGATCGGATCGATGCTCAAGCATCTCGGCCTCGCTGAGGTTGCGCGCGATGTACCTGTCTCCACGTTGAGCGGTGGGCAGAAGACGCGGCTTGGCCTGGCGCTGGTGCTGCTCGGCAACCCGCAACTGCTGCTGCTCGATGAGCCGACCAATCACCTCGACCTTGAGATGCTGGCCTGGCTCGAAAACTGGTTGACTCAATTTCGCGGCGCGGGCGCTGGCAGGGCCAGCGCTTCGGAACTACTGTTCCGCTCTCTCTCGCCGCAGCGCGGCGCGGCGCTTATCGTCTCGCATGATCGCGCCTTCCTCGACGCGACCATCACCCGCATCCTGCAACTTGACCCGCACACGCACACCGTTCAGAATTACGCCGGCAATTACGCCGACTATCTCGAGGCCAAGCAAGCCGAGGTCAAGCAACAGCAGCAGGCTTACGCCGATTGGCAGACCGAAGTGACTCGTCTGCGCGAGGCTGCCCGCCACCTACGCGGGCTGACGAAGATGCGTAAGGGCGGCAAAGCTGATGACGGTGACAAGTTCGCCAAAGGCTTCTTCAGCGACCAGACCACGCAGATGGCGAAGAAGGCCAAAAACGTCGAACGCCGCATCGAGAAATTGCTGAACGATGACCGCGCTGAAAAGCCCAGGCGCACGTGGCAGATGAAGCTCGCCTTTGAGGACGCACCGGCCAGCGGGCGCGATGTGCTCATGCTCGAAGAGTTGGCCGTAGGTTACGGCGCGCCGCAAGCGAACCTTTCGCCCGCGCCGCTGCTGCGCGACATCAACTTGCGCATCCGCGCCGGCGAGCGCGTGGCCCTCATCGGGCCGAACGGCTCCGGCAAGACCACGCTCGTTCGCACGATCATAGGCGCACTCCCACCGCTCGCGGGCCGGGCGCGGTTGGGGGCCAACGTCCGCGTCGGCTATTTCGCGCAGGAGCACGACCGGCTCAATCCGGCGTTGAACGCGCTCACGACGCTGCAGCAGTTCTCATCGCAGACCGAAACCGAGCTGCGCAACTTTTTGCATTACTTTCTATTTGAAGGTGACGGCGTCTTTACGCCGGTTGTGGAGTTGAGTTTCGGTGAGCGTGCGCGGCTGGCGCTGGCGACGCTGGTGGCGCAGGGTTGCAACTTCCTCGTGCTCGACGAGCCGATCAATCACCTCGACATCCCCTCACGCGAACGCTTCGAGGAAGCGCTGTCCAACTTTGACGGCACGGCCCTCGTCATCGCCCACGACCGCTACTTCATCGAGCGCTTCGCCACGCAAGTGTGGAAGGTGGAACGGGGCACGGTGCACGCGTATGCGGAGTTGAGCGATGCGCTGGCCGATGTGCCCCCTCCCTAACCCTCCCCCGTGCCGCAACAGCAGCGGAACAGGGGAGGGGACTCGCGCCCTCCCTCCCCAACCAACACTCACAGGCTTGGCCCGTATCGTTCGCTATAATGCGGCACGATGCGTTCCACTCGAATACGCCTCGGGGTCTTGGCGGTGTTGCTTGCATTGGCCATCGCCCCGTTCAGCGCCGCCGCGCAGACGCAGAGCACGCTCAAGATCTTCCTGCCCATCGTCCTCAACAATTACGATCCCAACCTGGCCTTTGACGGGCCAGACATCCCGTTCGGTTACGGCTGGGGGGTCTTCGACTGGCGCAAGTATTGGCCGGTCAATCCACAGTATCTCGCCACCTCGTTCAACTGGATCAAAATCACCGAGAACCCCGCCCCGCAATTCCTGTGCGGGGCCTATCGTTTGCCATACAACGTATTACTCCGCCTCAACAAAGCCGACGCCAACGCCACGCCGCAACAAGTGGCCGATGATACGTGGACGTGGGCGCAGAACTTGAAGGCCATTCCGGGGCGCGCCCGGTGTGTGGATGCGTTCGAGATCGGCAACGAGCCGAACCTGTCGATGACGGGCGCGTTTGGCGGGCCGGTGAACCCGGAGTTGTATGCCGATCAATTGTGCAAGGCGCACGAGGCGATCAAGAATACCGACCCGGCCTTCATCGTCGTCGCCGCCGGCCTCGCGCCGACGGCCGGCCTGCCCGACCCGTCCGCCGCCCTCACCGATACCATCTTCCTCCGTCGCATGTTGGATCGCATTGTCGTGCAGGAGGGCAACGCCGGCGCCTGCTTCGACGTGCTGGCCTATCACAACTATGGCTTCCGCACCGGCTATGCTACCGCGCCGACCTCGACGGCCTGCGCGGCGCGCTCGTGCTATCGCGGTGTGGAGGAGATTTTTCAAATCCTGCGTTACGAGTACGGTGTGCGCAAACGGATTTGGGCGACGGAGATTGGCTGGCTACGGGATTTTGTGGGTGGCGGTTGCGGCGGAGCGGGGTGGGCGCCGTTTTTCGGCGGCTGGCAGCGCTCGGATACCGATCAGGGCACGCAACTCGTCAGCGCATATCAATACTCACGCGACAATTGGCCGTGGATGGGCGCAATGTTTGTCTTCAACTCAGACTTCGACCGACGCCCGCAAGACAACTGTCAGGATGAGCAGGGCTGGTTCGCGGTGAAAGGTCGAGTAGCGGAAACAATGTTGGAAGCGATGCCGAAGCCGTGAGGCAAAACTTCAATGGGGAGTACGCAGTTTAGAGCAATTTCCGTTTTGATTTACGGCAAGGAGTTGAGGCTTCAGCCGGAACCGCCTGAAGGCTCGACTCCCGCAAACCGTAAATACAACTGGAAACCGCTCTAAGTGCAATCAAGAAACTCCTGTAGCATGAGCGCCGATGATCGAGCGCACAGTCTGCGGAGTGAGATTGTAGCGATCAAAGAAAGCTTGAGCGGCTTTCACCAAAGCTTCGACCGTTTCAAAGAGTTCACAATGCGTGACTTCACGCCGGAACTGCCGCCAGAGCATCTCGATCGGATTGAGCCATGGGCTGTAGGTCGGCAAGTACAGCAAGACCAACCGTCCGGCGGCACTGCGAACGACCGCTTCGACTTCATCATCTTCATGCGTATCGGCGTTGTCCCAGGCGATGTAAATCGTGCCGGTAGGATGCTTGTCGACCAACGCTTGCAAGAGTTCGGCCACTTCGTGGCGTCGCTTTCGGCGGCGAAACAGGACTACGGTCTCGCCCGTGTGGTAGTTGACCGCACCCAGGCCATAGCGCTTGTAGGGTTGCCCAGGCGTTGGGATCATGATTTGCTGGCCTTTTGGGCTCCACAGGGCGCGCAGGGTCGGCAACCAACTGACGTTGAATTCATCGGCGTAATAGAACACATCTCCGGGTTTCAAGTTGTTTCGCGCGTCTTCAACCGTCTTTTTTTGACCTGATAATCAGGATCGGGACTGCTGATCTTATGCTGTGGTCGGCTCAATACGATGTCCGCCTTTTTCAAGGTTTGCCGAACGGTCTCGTGCGATACGCGCAGGCCGGTTTTCTCGGCTAGATAGTCAACCAGGCGTTGCAATGTCCAGAGCGAGTACGGTAACTCCAAACTCCGCGGGCGGCGCCGCACCGCTGCTAGAAGTTCGG
Source organism: Anaerolineales bacterium (assembly GCA_052387475.1). Classification (GTDB taxonomy): domain Bacteria; phylum Chloroflexota; class Anaerolineae; order Anaerolineales; family UBA6663; genus JANWXR01. The sequence goes on from JBQTJD010000847.1 coordinate 5,981, forward strand.
TGCGATAGGTCTCTGTTACCGTGGTCGTTCGACCGGGTCGTGGGGCATCGTGTAGTCCCGCGACCCCTTCGGCCAGATAGCGCTTCAGCCAACGCTGCACGGTTACTTCGCTCTCCCGCACGATGGCCGCAATCTCAGGAGCCTTGCGGCGCTGTTCCGCCGCCAGTAGAACCATTTGGGCCCGCGTTCGTAGTCGCGGCACCTTGGTCGTGCGGTACAAGCTCTCCAACTCAGTCTGCTGCTCGTCACTCAATGGAGGAATCTCGATCGGCTTCATGCCGCCAGTATACGCTCACCCTGCAAGACTTCCTTGACTG
>JBQTJD010000848.1:0-11778 GCA_052387475.1 Anaerolineales bacterium
GTTCGCCGGCTAACCCACGTTGAGCGGCGAGCGCCGCCGTGACGGCCTGCGCCGGAACGCCAAAGGCGGCCTGGAACGCATCCCCGATGACTTTGTACACATGCCCGCCCTGTTCAGCGATGGCGGCGCGCAAGATCGCGTGATGGCGCGCGAGTGCCGCACGCATCTGCTCCGGCTCACGTTCCCACAAGGGCGTGCTGCCTTCGATGTCCGTGTAGAGAAAGGTGACGGTGCCTGAGGGGAGGTCTGAGTTCATTACTCGTATTGAAGCAAGGGGCTAACGCCAGCATCAGCCGTTTGCGGAGCGTAGCGGAGCAAATCGGCTGCATGCCGTGTTGGGCGGCAACTTGCTCCTCGCGCCTCCGAGAAGGAAGATCTGTCGTTTGTTCCGTGTCATATTTGACAGGCTCATGCCAGACTCAGTTTGTTCATCAACTGGCGTGCCTCATCGGCGCGTTCCAGCAGGAACTCGGTCAACCTCACCCAACCTGCCAAGACAGCATTCGCTGATCGGCCGTACATGGCTTGCACATTGATACCCGACTCGTCAGGTAACATCCAGGCGGCCCAACCCGGCAGGGTGGCGCCCATCCACAACATAGCTGACAATAGGTAGCCTAGACGCACCACCTGCGCATCGCCGATCCAGCCGCCATCACGGAGACCCTCGCTATACCCATCGAGTGCCGTTGCCTCAAGTTCACCGATCTCCTCTGGCTCGACCTCAAAGAAGAACGCACTATTGGCCACGAGTTCGCCCAGGTCCATGCCCAGCGCACCCGGTCCACAAAACGCCCAGTCGAGCGCCACGAGTTCCTGCGGGCCATCCGGGCCCGTCCGCCACATTAAGTTACGTCGATGGAAGTCATTGTGACACAACACTTGTGGCAAGCGCTCGATCAGCTCCCAGAAGCGCTGCTTCTCGGCCCAGATTCGCAACACGCCCGATCGAAGCACATCACTGAAGGCGCGTTGAACCAACGGGCTCTGCCAGGCGTTCTTGGGCGCAGTAGGGTCCATATGGGTAGCCCACCCGTCCCCATCCGCAAAGATGCTGCGGAAGAATGGAGCGCTGAGCCAGGCAGCCTCCGGGAGCGGCACGCCGCCGAGGAAGGCGCCCGCGAAGCGGCCAGCCTGGCGTGCAGCTCGATGAAAATGTTCCAGCGCCCAGCGACGGCTGGTCGCCTCCTCAATATGCTCCATCCAGATCCAGCCGCTCTCTTCGTGCTCGGTCGTGCCATAGCAGCGCGGCGCGCTGAGGCCGATCGGCAAAGTGGCCAATAGGCCCGACTGAAAAGCGACCATTTCACGCTTCCAATACGCCCAATAGCGTGGGTCCTGCCCCCACGTCTTTGGGTTGTTCAGGATTTTCAGTACGATTGACCAGGCCTGCGTGCCCTGATCGTCCCGCCCGACGCCGTTGAATAAGAAGAGACCGCCCGTGGTTCCGATAATCTTCTCATGGCTGAGGGGTTGGACCGTCCAATTGAGGATGTCAAAAGCAGGCTTACGCTGATCTTGGCGTACCACGTCGGTGAGGACGTTGGGATCAATCCCCTGCAACAGGGTGAGTGGGTCTGCTGGCATGCTTGCCTCCTTTGTTTATCGTGGGCCGGCGCGAATACATTGTGACGAGCAGTGGTAGTGACCAGGCTACTGCGAAAGATGGATGAGGAGAGTAACAATATTCACAATAGTACAGCGTGGCCGAGTTGCCGCCCAACTACGCTTAACCGGAACAATTCCAGTCTATCTTCCTATGGCTGGCAGCCGGTCCTGATAAAACGTCCCAGCGGGAGTTTATCAGGAATAAAATCAGTATAATGTCCGTTACGGCCCGGGACCGGGATTTTATCAGGAACCCCATCCGCCTGCTGTGCGGTATAAGAGGGTGCATTTCACGTTGGGGGCGAGTTTGCTCCAAGCCCGCGTCCTCGCGGGCGTTCTGGCAAGGTGTTCCGACCGCGAGGACGCGGTCGGAGAGCGGGATGCCCCTAAACTGAAATGCACCCGGTATAAGACCATTGTCGCTCATCGCAAGGCCCACAATCCGCCTATGCCTGATGCCCCTCGCCCCAAGAAATTGCTCGATCAGTTACAGGAAGCTCTGCAAACTCAACATTACTCCATACCTGGCCGTACGTTGCATAGCGGCGCGCGGCCTGCTCGACCGGTAACAAAAGTGCGAGCCAATTGGGCTCGCGCTTTCCGTTCTGGCTGCACCGTTCGACTAACTCCGCACCGGCCCCAGCAGCCGCGCTAGGCCGTCACGGGCGGCCTCATCCACCAGCGCGAAGATTTCATCACCCTGTTCCAGCACGGTCACACCGCGCGGCAATATCAGTTCGCCGTGCCGGATGATGCCCGAAATCACGCAGTGCTCGGGCAGCACCAAATCCTTAATCGCCTGACCAATCGCAATAGCGCCGGGGGCGATTTTTTCCTCGACCAGCGAGTATTGGCCGCGGCGCAATTTGACCATCGTCATCATGTCACCCAGCGACATTTCTTCTTCGATTAATCGAGCCATGACGTCGGCCTGATTGAGCGCCACATCCACCCCAAAGTCGGCGCTGAACAGCCAGGCATTGCGCGGGTTGTTCACCCGGCCGATGATGCGCCGCACGTTGAACTGGTAGCGGCCCAGCGCGGCGATGACGAGGTTGTCGGCATCGTCGGGAGTGACGGCGGCCAGCACTTGCGCGCGCACCACGCCCGCCATCTCCAAAACGTTCGGGTCGGTGGGGTCGCCCTCGAAAATGGCTTCGGTGGGCAGTTCGCGGTGCAGATTGGCAATCGTCGTGGCGCGTTCTTCGACGATGCGAACTTCATGGCCCTGCGCAATCAGCAACTCGGCCAGATGCGAGCCGGTGCGGCCCCCGCCGGCAATCATCACAAACATGGTCAGGCTCCGTTCTCTTCGTGTAACCGCCGGCGCAACACCGTCGAGGCGGGATCGGTGGCGCTGACATACAACAAATCATCCACCTGCAACACCGTGTCGGCGTCCGGCATCAAGCCGCGCCCGCTGCGCGAGAGTGCGACCACCGCCGCACCCTCCGCCGGCAACAAGTCGGCGATGCGCTTGCCGCCCCATTCTTTGGGGATGATGAGTTCGTACACCTCCACTTCGCCGTTGCCCACCGCCTGCAGGCTGCGCATGCCGGGGTGCAGGATGACCTGCTCGATGCGCTGGGCGGCCCACGAGGACGAGGCAATCGTTTGCAGACCGAGCTTTTCGTAGATCGGCGCACGACGCGGGTTATAGACCCGGGCAACTACATGCTTGAGCTTGAAAATCTCCTGCGCCACGCGCGCGACGACGATGTTGACGCTATCGGACGCGGTGGTGGCCGCCAGCGCGTGGGCCTCGGCGATGCCGGCGCGCTTGAGCGCATCCTGATCCAGCCCATCGCCCTGCACGGTGCGGCCTTGAAAGTCCGTGCCCAGCCGGTCGAAGGCTTTGGCGTTGGCATCCATGATGGTGACGCGATGGTTCTTGCGCCACAACGCCAGCGCCAGTTCTGCCCCCACGCGCCCGCAACCGACGATGATGATGTGATGAGTCGAAAGAGTGGTCATACAAGTGACAGTCGCTTCGCTTACGGGCGAGTGGCGGGTGGCCTGTGGCCGCTACGAGTCACAGCCCCTTGCCCTTGCCACTCTCAGTTTCCCTCAATGTGATACGGCACTTCGGTAATGACGACGTTCCGCAACCCCAGCAGGCCCAACTGCAACCAGACGGCGGTGTTCATGTGCAGCAGGTTTTGCCAGCCCTGTTGCGGCACAAACTCCGGCACCACCACCGTGATGATCTCGCCCGGCTGCCGCTCGTGCGCGACGTCGCGGATGTAATCGAGGATCGGCTCGAGCAGCGCGCGATAGGGGGAGGGGATGACGACCAGCCGCACGCCGTCGCCCCACGTCGCCCACTTCTTTTGCAGCTTTTCTTCCTCCGCCGGGTCAAGCGAGACATGCACCGCCGTCACATCCGGCGAGAGGGCGCGCGCGTAATGCAGGGCGTGCAGCGTACCGCGATGCACCCCGCCGATGGGGACGATGACGCGATGTCGCCGCACGCGGGTCGGCACGCCAAACGATTCGAGCGACAGGCTGGCCGCCAACGCTTTGTAGTGGCGGTGGATGGTGAAGAAGATGAAGACCAGCGCCGGGATGATGAGGATGACGATCCACGCGCCGCTGGCAAACTTCGTCACCGCGAAGATGATCATCACAATGAAGGTGCAGACCGCGCCGAAGCAGTTGATCGCCAGCTTGAGCCGCCATTGGGGGTCATAGTGCAAGGTCGAGTTGAAACGTTCCTCCGTTTCGCCGGGCTTGAGCCGGCCGCTGCGCCACCAGCGCACGGCCATGCCGCCCTGCGATAACGAAAAGGACAGGAACACGCCGATGGCATACAGTGGGATGAGGGCCGTGGTGCGCGCTTGAAACAGAACGATGAGCAACGACGCTGCACCAGCCAGCACGATGATGCCATAGCTGAACACCAGCCGCGTCCCACGATAAGTGAGTTGCTTGGGCAGGAACCCATCGCGCGCCAGGAAGGCGCTCAGCCGCGGAAAATCCGCAAAGGCGGTGTTGGCCGCCATGATCAGAATCAACGTTGCCCCGCCCAGCAAGATGAGGTGCAATGGGTTGCCCTGGCCAAATACCGCAATCCCAATCTGTGAAACGATGGTCTGCGTGTGCGACGGCAGCGCTTCAATCTCGTGCGCCAGAAATGTCATCCCTAAAAAGATGGTGGACAGGATGGCGCTCATCCAGATCAGCGTGATGCCGGCATTGCGGCTGCGCGGTTGCTTGAACGCCAGGATGCCATCGCTGATGGCCTCGATGCCGGTGAGCGCCGCGCACCCGCTCGAAAACGCGCGCAGGATGAGGAAGAGCGTGATCGCTTCGGTCTGCTCGACGGCCAGTTCGATCCCGCGGACGGTATCCAGCGTGCCGGTGAAGAATTGATAAAAGCCAATGCCCAAGGTGAGGAACATCATGCCCAGGAAAAAATACGTGGGCACGGCAAAGGCCAGCCCGGACTCCTTCACCCCGCGCAGGTTGACGATCATCATAAAGGCAACGCAGACCAAAGCAAGCGGCACGCGCCACTCCAGCAGTTGCGGGATGGCGGAGGCAATCTGCGCCACACCGGCCGAGATGGAGACCGCCACCGTCAGGATGTAATCCGTCCACAGCGCCGCGCCGGCCACCAGCGCCGGAAAATCTCCCAAGTTGTCGCGCGAGACGATGTACGCGCCGCCGCCGTTGGGGTAGGCGTGCAGCGTCTGCTGATAGGAAATCGTCACGATGGCTAACAAGATCGTGATGGTGACGGCAATCGGGATGGACTGAGAGAGGGCCGCCGTTCCGGCCAGCGCCAGCACAATCAAAATCTCCTCCGTTGCATACGCGGTGGAGGAGAGCGCATCGGAAGCGAAGACAGCCAACCCAACTTTATTGCTGATGGTTTGATGTGGGGCGTCGGCGGTGGAGAGTGGCCGCCCGATGAGAAAGCGTGACAGCAAATTACGCTTGGGCGCAGAAGCTTCGGGGGCAACGGTCGTGGAACTCATAGGTCGTTTGTGAACCCAAGTGATAGCACAATGAAGCCCGCCGGAATTTTGGCGGGCACGCGCGAGATGCTACGCCCGAACGCGGGGGCTGTCAAGACGCCCTCACGCGATAATTATCTCCCATCTTTCTGACATGTGCGTTGGCGACGTGACGAAAACGCAGGGGAGTGCTTAAGCGGGCGTGGCAACGTAGACTTTGGCCGCGAGGTTGGCTGTGGCCGAGACCAGCGCACTGTTCGGCTGGCTGAGCACCAGTGGCAATCCCTGCGCTAACGCTGCCGCTTGCGCTTTATCGAAGGGGATGACGGCATCGATGCTGCGGCTGAGGGCCTTCTCCACCGCCGCTTGCGGCACAATCGTTTCCATCGCAGTATGGTTGAGCAGCACTTTAATTTGCTCGTCAGCGATGCCGAGTTGCGTGAGCACCGGCAAGGCGGCCAGCGTGGTTTGCACAGCAGCCACATCCGGGCTGAGGACGACCAGCACCCGCCGGCTCTGGCCGAGCGCGGCGCAGGTGGCGTCGTCGAGCCACGGCGCGCCGTCCACCACCACATCCGTAAACAATGAGCGCAGATGCGTGATCATGGTCTGCGCCGCCATCTCGGTCAGGGTGTTGCGCACCGGCTTCGGCGGCGCGGCCAACACGAACAGGCCGGACTCGTGCTTGGTGACCGCGCTCGCAATCACATCGGTGTTGAGCGAGGCCGGCAAATCGAGCCAGGTGGCTTTGGGCCGCAAGCGCAGATGTAGCGTGACCTGCCCGCCCGCCGGCGAAAGATCCACCAGACAGACGCGGCGTCCCCCGCGCGCCAGCGCTCCGGCGAAGTTTACGGCCAGGGTCGTCTTCCCCACCCCGCCGCGAAATCCCAAAAATACCACCACCCGGCCGGAGGGATGCGGGCCAGGCAGGGGCGCCGTTTCGGGCAGTTTAGGCGGCTTCGCGATGACGGCGGTTGCTGACGCAACCGCTGCTACCGCTACTTGTGCAACGGGTTGCGGCTCCACCACCGGGCGGGGCCGGTTGAGCAACTCACTCAGCTTGTTGGCCAGGTCACGCGGCTCGAACGGCTTGGTGATGTAAGCGTCCGCCCCGGCCTCAAACGCGCCCTCACGGTCTGCCGGTTGCGAGCGCGCGGTGAGAAATAAGATCGGCAGGTTGTGCGTGCGCGTGCTGGTGCGCAGGCGGCGGGTCACTTCATACCCGTCAATCTCCGGCATCATCAAGTCGCAGATGACGATGTCGTACGTGTTGCTGGCTGCGAGCGCCAGCGCGTCTTCACCGTGCGCGGCCAGCGTGGGACTGTGGCCCAGCCGCGTCAGCATCAGCTTAACCATGTTGCGAAAATCTTTGTCGTCGTCGATGACGAGGATGTTGGCCATTATTTGCCCTTGCTCACGAACAACCCCGTGATGTAATTGCGATTGATGAACATGGCGCTGGCGGTGAATGGGGATACAGTGGGATAAGGCACCGGCGCGACGGTGACGTTGTACATCACGGTAAAGCGGCTGGCCCCGGTTTGCCCGCCCACCAACAGCGCATCCGGGTCGATGCGGCTGACATACTCAACAGTGGCTTGCACTTCATACTGAACGGTGGTGACGAGCACGGGGGCGCTCAGGATTTTGCCGCTGCCCGGCCGGAAGAAGCCCTGCGGCCCCAAATCTTCCCGCCGCGCCAGCAAGCCTAAAGAGATGTTGGCCTTGACCAGGAAGGCTTCCTCGAAGTGGCCAATGATCTTGGCCGGCTCGATGATGCGCGACACATAAACGTTGCGCACGGTAAAGATCGAGGTGAGGGTGTCGTTGAGCAGACCCACCAACCCCGGGCCACCGACCTCCACTTGCCCGGTTAGCCGATGCGTACCGGTGAAAAAATCAACGTTGATGATGTTTCGCGCAGAACCGCGTTCGGTCATAATGAAGTGTCGCCTGTGCCGGGATGTCTCGCTCAGAAGTTGGCCGTATTCTACAGAAAAACAGACCGGGAGAGAAATGGGGGAGGGTCGGGAAAAGTTTGTTTCGTCAACCCGAATGTTGCAACGCATCCCACACCATCGTCGGTTTCGATATTGATGCATTCTTGAACCAGCTTTAATCGCCCTTGTGTACAAACCGGGCGGAGGACAAAGAATGCGCACATTGAGCGAACGCCTGCACTGCCTCATGCCGGGTGAGGCCATTCACATCGGGCATAGTTATCTCGTCATCAACATTGCCGGTCTCCGCATTGCACTTGACCCGGCGACCGAGGACGGCGCTTGCGCCGCGCCGTTCAGTAATCTCACCGCGACCGCCGACACCAAGCTCCGCAGCTACCGCCCGCTCGTAAATCCCGCCGACCACATCCCCACGGCTGAGGAGTTGGCCGCAGTGGTGGATGTGGTCGTGTACTCACACTTGCACGCCGATCACTTCAACGTCGCCATCCTGGCGAAGATGATGAAAGCCAATCCACGCTTGCGGGTGTTGTGGCCGGCCGGCACCACGCAGTTGCTCTACGCGCCCCGACCACAGCTCGGGCGGGCCGGGCGGCGCGGTCTGCGCTGGCTCAATCAATTTGGCTGGACTGATAATGCCGCCGAAGGCCTGCGCGAGTTCTACGATACCGCGCCGCCGTCACTGGCGCTGGCGCGGACGCGCGAAGTTCAGCAGGGCGATGTTTGTCTCGCGCGGAGCTTTCCGCGCGTCGAGATCCACGTTTTTGAAGTGCGGCATCCACGCCCGCTGTTGTACGTCCAGTTGCCGCCCGAGGTTGTCACGCCTCCGGTCGTCGGCTACGAGATTGTGTATGACGATGGAGGTGTGCTCAAGCGCATCTTACTGGTGGGTGAATGCAGCACCGACCCGGAGGTATTGCAACGCATCTGGTCAGGGCGCACTCAATTACAGGCGGCGTTCCTGCCCGCCGATGAGCGCATGCGCCCGCCGCTCATCAACGAGCTGTATGAGCTCTACGTTCACGCGACGCCTCAAATTCTGGCGCTGGCGGAGCGTCTGGCCGGTGACCGCGCTACCATTCACGGCTTGCATCACGGGTTATGGCTGTATGCCCTGGCGCATTCGGAAGTGGAGGCCGGCCGGAGACAGCTACAGCCGGAGCGCATCGCGCGGCACACGAGCGATGACCAAATCACTCAACGCCTGGCCGAGAGTTGCGCCGCTCGGAACTTTGGGATCGCGCCCATTCGAAAATTGCTGGCGTTATTGGAGACCGTGAGTCGTTATCCCCTACGCACGCGCGACAAAGTGCGCCTTCATCCACTGGGCCAGCCGTTTCGCATGGGTCATGAAACCGTGCGAGCGTTTCCTGGCGCCGCCGACGCCTTCGTCCCCGCATTGCCCAATCTGGAAGTGAGGTCGGCGACTCTTTCGGCCACGCCCCTTGCCTGACGACGCGCACAAATAAGTTGATCACTCACTTTGAGCGGATATGAGCCTTGTGAGGCTCCGACGTCAATCCCGCGAAAGCGGGTATCCATGCCGTTGGCAGTGGACTCTCGCTTTCGCGGGATTGACGGCCCTCGGTCAGGTGAGTTGATAAAACGGCGCGGTCAACCGGCCTTGCCGCCGTGTGTTTCGAAGCGCACCACACCATCGGGGAATTGCACAACCAGCGCAGCGCCATCGCGCTGTAACGGCGCTGGCAGTCTTCGACCTATCTCGTAATTGACCGCGTTCTCAATCTGCAATCTCACATCCGCAATCTGCAATTCAAACGGCGCCCAAGGCCCAGCGCCGCGTACGAAATTGAAAGCCCGGCGAGCCGCCCACTGTGGATCGAGCCTCCGATCGGCAACGGTGGGGAAGGGCGCGTATGAGACATGCGTCTTGGATTGCGGCGTTCGCGGAAACAGCTCCCGGCTGAGAGCGTTGATCAGTAACTGCGCGCCCGCCTGCGAGGTCAGCCGCTCCGCTTCGGCGTACGTGATCCCGTCGGGAAACGGCGTCTCGATCTGTGTGATGATGTCGCCGGTATCGGCCCCCTTATCCATCATATGCAGCGTCAAACCGGTGGTTGTTTCACCATTGCGAAATTGCCAGAACAACGGCTCCGGCCCGCGATAGGCCGGCAAGAGTGAAGGATGCAGATTGAGCGCGCCGAGGCTTGGGCGGTCGAGCCACTCGCGAGGCAACAGCTTTGGAAAGCAGGCGACACAAATCAGTTCGGGCGCGAGCGCATCGAGCGCGGCCAGCGCTTCCGTATCGCGCAGGCGGCCTACCTCCAGCACCGGCACTTTCAACGCGTGCGCCAGCCCCACCACGTCCAACGGCAACATCGGGAGCGCCGGCGGTGCGAGCCACTGCGTCACGCTACTGTACGAAGGTATAATCAACCCGATGACGTTGAAGCCCGCAGTCAGCAACGTCTCAAGTGGAATGCGGCTGAATTCGCACCGCATCCCCATCAGTAGAATTCTCGGTGAAGTCACGGCTATATTGTCGTGGATTTTCTGACCGTTACAAGTGAGGGTGCCATGTCAGTTCGTATGGTCAATTGCGCCAAGCTGCGCCGCGAGTTGCCGGGTCTGCCCAAGCCACCATTCCCCGGCGCTCTCGGACAGCGCATCTTCGAGAGCATCTCACAACAGGCCTGGGAGTTGTGGCAGCAGCAATCGGTCATCCTCATCAACCACTACGGGTTGAACATGGCCGACAAACGCGCGCAGCAGTTCCTCATGCAGCAGATGGAAGATTTTTTCTTCGGGCCGGATGCGCCCATGCCCGAAGGCTGGATCCCCGAAGGCGAGACCCCGACCGCGCCGGCCAAAGGCGGCGGCGCACCGCGCAAGAAGTGACAACGGATTGAACGAATTTCACGTATTGCTGCTCGCGAGTTACGAACTCGGCCATCAACCCCTCAGTCTGGCGTGGCCGCTGGCCTTTCTGCGGCGGGCGGGTTTTCACGCGGACGCGCTCGATCTTTCCGTTCAATCGCTCACCGAGGCCAACATCGCTCACGCCGACTTTATCGGCCTGGCCGCGCCGATGCACACAGCGCTGCGATTGGCCACGCTCACCGCGCGGCGCGTGCGCGCCGCCAACCCCCGCGCGCACGTGTGTTTCTATGGCCTGTATGCGCAACTAAATGCGGCGTTGCTGTTCGAACAAGGCCTTGCGGATAGCGTCATCGCGGGCGAAGTGGAAGCGCCGCTGGTGGAGCTGATACGCGCCCTCGCCGTGAGTGATGACGTGAGCGGCGTGCCCGGTGTGTCCACCGCTGCTTCGATGGGGACGCCGGCGCTTGCCCGGCTATCGTTCCCCGCGCCGGAGCGTTCAACACTTCCAGCTCTTATGCATTACGCCCGCTACCTCAACGGCGACGGTCCACAACTCACCGGTTACGTCGAGGCCTCGCGCGGTTGTTTGCACACCTGCCAGCATTGCCCCATTACACCCGTGTACGCTGGTCGTTTCTTCATCGTGCCGGCCAAGGTGGTGCTGGCCGATATTGAACAGCAAGCAAGCGCGGGCGCGCAGCACATCACCTTCGGTGACCCCGATTTTCTCAACGGCCCCAAGCACGCGCTCGCTATCGCGCGCGGCTTGCACGCCCGCTGGCCTTACCTCACGTTTGATTTCACCACCAAGGTCGAGCACATCCTGCAACATCGGTCTCTGTTCGCCGAGTTCGCACGGCTCGGCTGCACAGTCGTCGTCAGCGCCATCGAGTCGGTCAGCGACCGGGTGCTGGCGATGTTGCAGAAGGGCCACACCACCGCCGAGATCGACACTGCGCTCGCTATTCTTGATTCAGTCGGCATTGCATTACAGCCAACGCTCGTGGCCTTTACGCCGTGGACGACGCTCGAGGACTACGTCGCGCAGATTGAGTGGATTCGGGCACGCGGATTAATCGCCCACATTCCCCCAGTGCAACTTTCGATTCGACTCCTGTTGCCGCCCGGCTCGCCGCTGGTACATGTTTCCGGCTCAGGCGAATGGCTGCGCGAGCTTGACGCCGAAAATTTCACGTATCGATGGCAACATCCCGACCCATGCATGGATGCGCTCTACGAGCGGGTGACGGCGCGCGTCGCCGAGGCGGAGCGTTGCGGCGAAGAGTCCGCAACGACGTTTGAGTCGATCCGCGCGCTGGCGTACGTCGCCGCTGGGCAACCGGTGCCCGCGTGGGAGCCAGTTCCCCTCCGCGCCCGCCCGCCGCGCCTCACCGAAAACTGGTTTTGCT
>JBQTJD010000849.1:0-5722 GCA_052387475.1 Anaerolineales bacterium
CGCCGATGCCGTCCTGCAATTCAGCCCGCTGCCCGCCATCGGCGTCACCGGCTCGGCGGGCAAAAGCTCCACCACGCTGCTGCTGCACAATGCCCTCACTACCGCCGGTCAGAGTGTGCACATGGGGCGCGACAGCGTGATGGAAAACCTGTGGCCCAATTACGAACTGCTCGATCAATTGGAGACGCTGCATCCGCCAGGCTGGCTGCTGCTTGAACTGACAAGCTCTCATCTCGAGTACATGCACGCCAGCCCGCACATCGCCGTCGTCACCGTGCTCTGGCCCGATCATGTGGATTGGCATGGCTCGGCGGAATCCTACCTGCGCGCCAAACGCGTTATCGTTGAGCATCAATCGCCGGCGGATTGGGCGGTGTTGAATTTCGATGATGAAGTGATTCGCCGGCGCTTCGAGCCGCTGTGTCGTGGTCAAGTGATGCCCTTCAGCCAGCGCGCCGACCTGCCGCAAGGGGTGTTTATCCGCGACGGCCACATCGTCGCGCGCTGGAACGACGAGCTGATCCGCATCCTGCCGGTGAGCGACGTGCCCGTGGGCGAGCGTTATCTGGTGAACATGCTGGCCGGGAGCGCCGCCGCCCTCGTGGCAGGCGCGCCGGTGGCTGACATCGCGCACGCCATCCGACACTATCGCGGGTTGCCGCATCGGCTGGAGTTCATCGCCGAGGTCAATGGTGTCCGGGTCTTTGCGGATGGGATGGCGATCACGCCGGGCAAAGCCAAAGCCGGAATTGATTCCTTCGCCGATCAATCGCTGGTGTTGATTGCCGGCGGCTCGGCCACCGCCGATTTCTCCGACGGCTTGCACCGTTCACCCGAAGAGCACACTCAAGTGATGGCGGCCTGCCGCTCGGCGCGTCGCAAAGCTAAAGCCGTGGTGCTGTTCGGCGACGCGGCGTCCATTTTGGATCAGGCCCTGCAAGCCGAAGGTTTCATTCCCGCTGCCATTTATCATACCGATACGCTTCAATCCGCCACCCATGCGGCGCTGCGGCTGGCGGTTTCGGGCGATGTGATCCTGTTCGCGCCCATCTTCTTCGTCGAGCCGGATGAACGCGACTTCCACAAGCTGGCCATCGCTGAGCGACTCAACACATGACTCCACTTGAACCGCGTCTGTTGCGCTTTAGTGAGGTGCCGCGTTGGGTATGGGGCGATGACGTTTCGCACCGGGTGAGCGATTGGGGCTACTCAGTCACTGAGCGCATGAACTTCATCGCGTTCTCACTATCACCCGGCGGATACTGGCGGCATTCGCAGAACTTCAAGCCCTCTTACCCAGCGCACGAAGGTTACTACGTAGTTCAGGGTGAGCTGACGGTGCACAATCCTCAGACCGGCGAAGTGCAAATCGTCCGCACCGGCGAGGCGCTGCATTTCCGCGAGAATACCTGGCACTACGGCTACAACTTCACCACCAAGGAGACACTCGTCATCGAGGCGCTGGCGCCCGTGCCAACCGGCATCAGCCCGGATGAGTTGGAGCGATTGGCCGAGCCGATCACCGACATCCACAACCACCGCGCCGCGCTGATGGGCAACTGGCCGTGGAACGCGGCCGAGGCGCGCGTGACGCAAACGCTCGTGCCACTCCGCGAAACGGATTGGCTTCACATCCTGCGCGGCACGGAGCCGCCGGTGCGGGTGTCGCTCTTCGTCGCAACCGATAAGTTGACGATGGGACGTTTCAGCCTCTTGCCCGGCGTGATGGCCGAGGCAGAGGCGCATCCGGGCGAAGAAGCATTTATTGTGCTGGAAGGCCGGGTCAACCTCCACCTGCCCGAGTCGGATGATTGGTTTGAGTTGAACGAGCGCGATGGGTTTTATCTTCCGCCGGGCGTCCGTCACCAGTATTGCAACCGGTCCGACCGTCCGGCGCTGGTGGTCTTCGCCGTGGCGCCCCCGTGAGGTGACTATCATCTGAGCAGAATCAAAAGCGCTCCGATTTGGCCGGAGCGCTTTGGGCAGAGATGTGGCGCGGTTTGCGGGTCGCAATCTGCGTGCCGTAGTTTGCGGGCGCGTTTAATCCAATACCGTTCAGATAAGCGCACTGCCCGCGTCCCTTCGACGTGCTTCGCAGTGCGACGCCACGCTCAGGACAGGCCTCGCGGGCGTTTCCGACTGTGAGGCTCCGGTCGGAGAAGCGGTAAACTAAACCGTACGGGCGTTACACCGCATCCTTGAGCGCCTTCACCGGGCGGGCCTTGACGACCTGGCGGGCCGGTTTGGCTTTGAAGACCGTCGGCTCCTTGGTGAAGGGGTTGATGCCGTTGCGCTCGGGCACAGCCGGCTTCACCTGCACCAACAGCTTCAGCAGGCCGGGGATGATGACCTCGCCGGGGCCTTTCTTCCCCAGTTGGCTCACCACAATGTCGATCATCGCTTCGAGCGCCGCCGAGGCCTGTTTCTTGCTGAGGCCGGTCTTGTCGGCTACCGCCGCCACGAACTGCGATTTGCTGAGTTTGTTCTTAGCCATCGATTCTCTCCTTTTGATCTGGCTGGGTCTGACTGGCGCGAGACTCTATATCAAAACGGCTAAAAAGCTAGCAAATTTGCCAACTCGCGCCGGATGCCCTCCACCCCCGGCACCAGCGTCTGCATCATCCCCGCGTTGTAGGGGATGGGGCAATCGGGCACGCCCAGTCGCCGCGCCGGCGCATCGAGGTACTGAAACGCTTCACTCGCAATCGTCGCGATGATCTCCGCCGCGAAGCCCGCCGTCAGCGTGTCCTCGTGCACCACGAGACACTTGCCCGTCTTGCGCACTGAGGTTAGCACACACTCGCGATCCCACGGCGCAATCGTTCTCAAGTCAATGATCTCCACCCGGCCCGCGAACTCCTGCGCGGCCTCGAGACAGCGATAGACCATCTCGCCCCACGTCACCACCGTCACACCATCACCCGTCATCACAGTCGCAGCGACTCCAAAAGGCAGGACGTAGTTATCACCCGGATACGGTCGTCGCGCGGGTGCGGTATCCAACAGCGAGCGATGCTCGAAGAAGAAGGTCGGGTCGTCGCCCCGGAT
Organism: Anaerolineales bacterium; assembly: GCA_052387475.1. Taxonomy (GTDB): domain Bacteria; phylum Chloroflexota; class Anaerolineae; order Anaerolineales; family UBA6663; genus JANWXR01. The sequence goes on from JBQTJD010000849.1 coordinate 3,049, forward strand.
GGCCCCGCGCAGCAAGCCCACCGCATCCTCGGCGTTCGAGGGAAAGGCCACGCGCCAGCCGAGCATACGGACGAGCGTCGCTTCGCCCGTGACGGTGTGAAACGGATCGTTGCTCTTTTTGCCGAGGCCGACCGGCACGCGGATGACCATCGGCGCGGAGAACTTGCCCGCCGTGCGCCAGCGCAGCCAGCCCGCCGTGTTGAGCGCCTCGGTCGCCGGGTCAACGTACTTGCGGAACTGAATCTCCGGCACCGGCTTCAGCCCGTTGAGCGCCATCCCCACCGCGCGCCCGATGATGCCCTCCTCATTGAGTGAGGTGTCGAAGACACGCGCCTCGCCAAACTTGCGCTGCAAATCCACCGTCGCGCCGTGTACCCCGCCCTTTACGCCCACATCCTCGCCAAACACCAGCACGTGGGGATTGTGATTGAGTTCGGAGTCGAGCACGCGCTTCACGCCCTCGATGAGGTTGATGCGCAAACCGGAGGGATTAGGGATGAGGGATTCCACACGCGAACCATTGCCCGCCGAAAAAACGAATCGCGTCGCGGATCCCGGCTCCGGCTCGGGATGCCGTTCGGCTTCGGCGAGCGCGGCCCGCACCTCGGCCTCGACCTCGCCGTTCAGCGTCTCCCAATCTGCCCGCAATAACTCAGTCACGTAATCGCTCATATGCCGCACCGGGTCGCGCGACTCTTCCTCGGCGCGTTGCTCGGGCGTTTTGTAGGCTTGATTGTCGGTGATGGAATGCCCGGCGAGGCGCGGCACGCTGAGCCGCAGCAAACACGGCCCGTGTCCCGCGCGCACGTAGCTCACCGCTTCGGCCACCGCCGCCGAAGTCTCAGGCGGGAGGACGCCGCTGGCTTGTAGGATATGCAAGTTGCGGAAGCTGGCGAGGTTGTCGGCGATGTTTGCGCCGGGGCTTTGCATATGGCCTGGCACCGAGATGGCGTATCCGTTGTCCTCGATGAAGTACAGCACCGGCAGCTTAAGCGTGGTCGCGATGTTGAGCGAGGCCCAAAATCCGTTCGCCGCCGTCGAGCCATCGCCGCCGTGCACGACCGCAATCGCACCGTCGTATTCTGTTTCCTTCAACACGGTGCGGCGATAGACCAACGCCTGCGCCCAGCCCGCCGCCGGCGAATACTGCGAGCCGACATCGCCGGGCGTGGGCAACATCGTCGCGCCGCCTCGACTGTGAAACGAAATCAACACCCCGGCGTCGCGCCCCTCACTGGGGCCGCCGGTCTTCGCCATGCCGCTGGCGAACAACTCCTCCGGCGTCGCGCCGAGCGCGAGGGCCAGCGCCCGTGAGCGATAGTAGCCGAACAGGCCGTCGCGCGGATGGGTGGCTGACAGCCCCATTAAAATCTGCGACAGCTCATGCCCGCGCGCCGAGAACTGGTACATGATCTTCCCGGCGGGCGCCAGCTCTTTCTCCTCAATAGTATCCATCCACCGCGAGGTGAGCGCAAGGCGGGCGACCCGCAACCAATCAGTGTTGTTCATGTTGAAGAGTTTTTAACGCAAAGGCGCAAAGAGGCAAAGGCGCAAGGCGAACAATGCTTTTTTGGTTCGAGAAAGTTACAGGCCGTTGACAATGCGATGGATGCCATCTTTGACCAGCTTCTCACCAAAGTTGATGACCAATGCCAAGCGTAAATTCAAGAGCCGAAGGTACGTAAGGGCCTGCGCCTCGAAGATGGAGTTGTAAATCCCGACTGCTTTCGCTTCGATGTTGACCTGCTTCTCGACCAAAATTTCAAGTCGCAGCGGCTCGGCATAAGCACTTTCCAACAAGCCCGGCCAAAGTCCGATGCACTTCAATGGCGGACTCGACAATGATTTTGCTAATGTCATTTTCGATCATTTGTTTTCCCCTTTGCGCGGCATGCTGCGCATGCACTGCTTCCTTGTGTCTTTGCGTTAAGCATTACTGCGGCTTGCTCAGCATCAGCACCGCCCAGCGCCCGGTCTGGCACAGCTCGCCTTTTTGATTCAGCACATTGATTTTGATGCCTACCTGCCCGCCGCCCAAGCGCGGGAACGGTTTGGTCTCGGTCACTTCCATCTCCGCACGTACCGTGTCGCCGAAGAACACCGGCTTGCTGAACTTCCATTCGGCGATCTCGCGGAAGGCCAGCACCGTGCCCTCCATCACGCCGGTGCGGGTGATGAGGCCGGAGATGATGGACATGACGCACAGCCCATGCGCGATGCGCTGGCCGAACGGCGTGGTCGCTGCGTACGCGGCATCGGTATGGATTTGGTTGAAGTCACCGGAGAGGCCGGCGAAATTGACTACGTCAGTCTCGGTGACGGTGCGCGGGGTCGAGATGACCTTTTGGCCAACTTCGAATTCTTCAAAATACATGCCGCGCTGAGCGGGAGGGAGGGGCATGGTGATTCTCCTGTGAACGGGATGAGGGGATTATAAAGCGTGAAACGTGATTCGCTAATGGAATTGCGCATTTGAGCTAACATCCCATCAACTTTGTCACCCTGAGCGGCGTTCGCAGTAGCGAACCGCCCGCGAAGGGACTCTCAATGCCATGCGAGGCCCTTCGCGCGAATCGAGTCGGATACATTAGGGCCGCTCATTCGCGCTCAGGGCGACATGAACTGAGTGCTCCTAAGCTGTTTTTATCCCCGTCGATTTTCAATTCCCAACGCC
>JBQTJD010000850.1:0-4242 GCA_052387475.1 Anaerolineales bacterium
GGCAACGCGCACCCAACGCTTGCCGTCCCCAAGCGGCATGTCTTCCAACAACTTGAAACGCAAGGCGCCAGTGAAGAACGCAATCGCCTCATCGTAATCGCACACAACAAATGTCAGTGAGGTGATCGAACGAGTCATTTATTTTGGGCTGACGCTTGGAGTATGTCATTCCGAGCGAAGCGTCGTTCGGAGAACGCGGAATCTTTGGCCGAAAGTAGAGATTCCTCGCCGCAAAACGACGCTTCGCTTATGCGGTTCGGAATGACAGTTGAGACAACTGGATAACTTCCATGATCCTATGTCCCCGTTAGCGCCTTAATCGCCGCCTCCGCCGCCGCCTTCACGCGCTGGTCGGTGTCATGCCGCGTCACGCCCCAACAGCTTTCAATCGGCGCTTGCCGGGGACTTTGGAGATTTGGATCACGAGCCGCAGCGCTTCGTTGACGGCTTCATCCGTGGGGAACGCTTTGGCCACTTCGGGTTCAAGGATCACTACGTTTTTCCCCGCTCGCCGCTCGGGAGCAAAACGACCCTTCGGCACTATCGTCATCTTCGTCAGATCATACTCAGACCGCAAGTCGTAGTTTTTGGATTTAGTTCGCTTCGGCATAGAATCTTTCTTCTTTCTTGGTTGCCGGGCGAGCACTGATGATGCGGATGGTTTCGTCACGATCGGTGTGAGCCACCAGCAATAATCGGCCACGCTCGGATAACCCAATGGTAATGTAACGCGCTTCGTCATCGGAATGCTCGTCATCAATTACGGTGACGAACATCGGATCATGGAACACAGTCTTGGCTTCGTCAAATGTAACACCATGTTTGCGCCGATTTCTTTCGGCTTTCCCGGCGTTCCATTCAAAGGCCGTTGCCATGCGCCGAGTATATCAGTCTCCACGCGCACAATGGAAGTACCGCATTACTTTGTGAGGGCCTTAATCGCCGCTTCGGTTGCGGCGATCTCGCGCGTCGAAGGCGGTCGTGCTGCATGCGCATGTTATTAGAATGACAATGCTTCCTCTGAACGCCGTTTCTGTGAGCGACGTGAAAGGCGAAGTGAGTTAGGCGGGCATGGCAGTGCTATCTTTAGGTCTGATCAGGGGCAGGGAATGCACGCCCTGAACCACCGTTCACTTAGGATCTATATCACTTGGGTCTGCGTTCATCAACCCGCGCCCACTTTCGCACACGGTGGGCCAACGAATGCCATCCGCTCAAATTCGCAATCTGCCCTATAACTCCAACTTAATACGCGCGCCAATGGGCGCAGAGTTTATTCGGGCTTTATGGTCCCACACGGCCAAAACCCGATGACAGAAGTAACGCGTGGCGATGGAGCGAGGGACGGTATGGAGATGAGCAACGGTATGGAGTTGAGCCTGGAAAACGAACTGGCTATTCGGCAGCAGTTTCGCGCGATGGCGCGCATGGGGATCACCGTGTATCGCACGGGCATTGAGTACCCGCCCCTGAGCGAGGACGATTACGTGCAGGCGGCGGAAGAGCAGCATCCTGTCGATCTGTGCCGCGAGCGCAATGGCCGCATCGTCTTCTGGGACAACCTCGCCATCCGGCCATAAACGCTCACCTTACGCACCCGCACAATTCTGTCATTCCGAGCCGCATAAGCGGCGCAACAGTAGTTGCGCCAGCGACGTTTGCGGCAAGGAATCTCCTTTGGAAGTAGAGACCGTGCATTCTTTGAATGCCCGCTTCGCTCGGAATGACACCGAAAAGTGAGTAAGCGGAGTTCAAAGTAAAGCGGCTCCCCTATCGCGGGAGCCGCTGTTTAGTTTCGTGTCAATTCGTGTAATTCGTGGCTAACGCCGTTATGGCCGCGCAAACACCGCGGTGAAATACCCGACCCCGTTGCGCACCGCGTAACTGATCCCGACTAAGGCGTGGTCGGGCTTCATGATGGCAGCATGATGGATGTGGCTGTTCCACCACCAGTCGAACGCCGTCTGCGGCGTGGCATCACTCCACCCATACACGTTTTCCACGGCCGAGTTCCAGTTGGCGTAATTTTGCGATTGCACCCGGCTCTTGGGTGAGCTGCCGTCTGTCCCGGCATGGCCGATAAACTCGTTGCAGGCCATATCCACACTTTGTTTTTGAGCCGCGTTCACCAACTGACCTTGCGCGTTGAGCGGCGCCAACCCGGCCGCCGACCGCGCGTTATTGAACAGGGTCATGACTTGATTCTCATAGCCGCCGTTGCCCTGCGCGCCGCAACTGTTTGGCGCGAGAACGTCGCCGCTGCCCGGCGGCTGAGGCGCGCCCACCGAAATTTCATCGCCGCTATAGTTCACGGCGATCACGGCGTAGAGCGTGCCGAGTTTGCCCTTTCCCACTCCAAAATTATTGCCGGCTGCATCTTGAAATTGCCAGTTGCCGGTGTACGGGCCGCCGCGCATGGGGGCCACCAACTCCACCGACACATCGACAATCTCGCGTGGTGGCACCGTCGTGGGGATGAACGTGACGGGCGGCGCGCTCATCTGCTCGCCGCCGATAAAGACCAGGCCATACCCCTGCCACGTGCAGGTGCCTTCATTGCGCACGCGCCAGGTCTTGGTGAACTTCGCGCCCTGCTTGAAGGCGGTGCCATCGGGCACGGTGATGTCCTCGAAGAAGGCGGCGACGTTGGTGCACTCGCCGCTCGCGCCCGCGCTGCTGGCGGGCGTAGCGGTCGGCGTCGCTTGCGCCTGCGTCGGAGTCGGCTGTGATTGCGTGGTCGTTGGCTGAGGCGCGGCCTGTGTGGCCGTAGGTTGTTGCGCCGCGCCGGAACCGCTCACGGTAACTTTGCCGCTCACGCCATTGACCACCACAACGTATTCGCCCGCCGCCAGCCCGGTCGTATCCAACGCCACCTTTTGCTCAAAGGGAGTCACCTGCAACGTGCACACCGCGTCGGCCGGGCGCGTGGTGTTGAGGGTGACGACGAAGACACCGTTGCTCTGCTCGACTTTTGAATCGGCAATGGAGGTGCAACCATCGGGCAATTCGCCGCGCGCGATGACGGTCGTTTGCCCGCCGCTGGTGGTCACTTCAACTTTATCCACCACTGCCAGGCCGCGTTGGACTTGGCCCGATTGTGCCCCTTGGGTAGGCGGCGCCGCGGTGGGTGTATTGGGATTGGAACAGGCGGCCACAATCAAAATCAACCCCAAGCCGAACACAAGCCCGATTCTGTTTTTCAACGCAGCCCTCCGAGGCTAAGCCGGCGCGCCGGCGAGATGGCCGGTGTACCGAGGCTAGTATGTAATATCCAGCAGTCCGGTGGCAATAGCGCGCAGGTGGTCTGCCGGCATCTGGCTCAAACGTTGCGCTAACCGCAGATAATGCTCGTTCATCGGTTGAGTCACAAACTCGCGCAGTTCCGGCGGCAATTGCTTGAAGCGCTCAAACAACCGCCCGGCGCTTTCCCAGTCGCCCACCACGCCGGAAGACTCCAGCACATCTTCCAATTGCAGTCCCAACCGATGCAGAATGACTTCCAAATCGGGGAGCGGGATGGGCGTTTGGCCGAATTCATAGGAGGCCAGCAGGCCGGCCGAGATACCCAGTTCGCCCGCCAGCTCTTTGCTTTTTAGATTGGCCCCGAGCCGCGCCTGCCGCAGCCGCGCCCCAATCATCCGGTCACGTATTTCAGTGATGGCAGCGCCGGGCGAGGCGGGCCGACGATGCTCCCGCTCGGAAATCGCCGTTGCGCCCCAGAAGTGTTGCAGCGGCACATCGAGCGAGTAGGCCAATAGCTCTAGTTCAGGCAGGGTCGGGCTTTTCTCACCACGCTCATAGGCGTTGTAGGTTTGGATGGTGACGCCCATCGCCTCGGCGCACTCTTTCGCCGCGCGGCCGGTATAGTCGCGGGCATCCCGCAATAGCACGCCCAACATCTTGGCCCGCAGATCCAGCGCCGTATCGGTCACAGTTTCAATCATGGTCTGTCTCCTACCGGGAGATTATAAGACGGCACGGGGAACGATGCAAAACCTCACCCCAGCCGGGTGCATTTCTCAATAGTGGTCGGTTTGCTCCAAGCCCGCGTCCTCGCGGGCGCTCTGGCAGGACATCCGTCCGCGAGGACGCGGACGGGGAGCGGGCGACCAAAAATCTGAAATGCACCCCCCCAGCCCCTCTCCTAAAATACGCCGGCAGGCGGGGAGTGCCTCCGTGCGTACGCCCCCTCTCCCGAGTGTGCAGTTTGCATTCGGGAGAGGGGGTTGGGGGGTGAGGGTT
>JBQTJD010000851.1:0-10281 GCA_052387475.1 Anaerolineales bacterium
AGACCGCGGAGAGCGCTGAGAAAGATTGCTTTCTCCGCATACTCTGCGTGCTCTACGGTTCAATTACCCACCAACACCACAATCACCTCCGCTGGGCCATGCACCCCGACGGTCAACGTCATCTCGATATCAGCCGTGCGGCTCGGGCCAGTGACGAAGGTTAGCGCGGCGCGCGTTCGAAACTCATCGCGCAGTTCTTTGCGGCTCGCCAACCAGGCCGCCATCGAGGGGTAGAGCTGTTCGGGCGTGATGAGGGCGATGTGAGTGCGGACGGACATAGATGCGAGGCGTGGGCGGCCTGGCCCGGCCAACAGCGCCAGCGTTCCCGTCTCCGCGAGCACGGCTTCCGCACCGGTAAGGCCGACGGTGACCTGCGCGATTTCGGCCAACGCTTTGGAGCGCGTTTCCCCGCGCGGCAATTCGCCATCGCGCACCGTGACGCCCGCCGTGCGCAATCCAATCACCACCTCCGGCGCGGGCAGTTGATCGGCGCGCCACGCGAGCAGCTCCGTCGCTTCCCGCTCGCGCAGCACCTGCACAACGAAATTTGTGAGGTCGGCGCGCGCCACTCGTTGAAACGCGCCGCTCAGGGCCGTGAGTTCTGCGGCGAACCGCTCGGCCAACTCGGCCACGGATTGCCCAAAGGTTGCGGCGGGCATTGCGGCCACCGGCGGCTCGGGCAGTCGGGCCGAGGCGAGCGAGCGGCGAATATTGGCGAGAATAGAGATGCGCGAGTCTGTCATCGGAGAAGGAGGGGCAAATAAACTCTGGCGCTACCAGTGGGCGGGATGAGGGCACCATTGATCGGCCCCGTGACGACGAGCGCGTAGCGTTGTGCGGCCAGCGGCACATTGAACGCTTGCACGCGCACGGTATACGCGCCAAGCATTGGTGAATTGATGACGACGCCCTCGACGTTGTTCGTGCGGTCTCCAATTGCTACGCCGTTACCGCGATACACGCTGCTATCCGGCCCGGTTACCGTCAAATCCAAGTCGTTCACCAGTTGCTGCGCCGCCGAGAGCGAGGCCGGCGGGTCCGTCCACACTAACATCACGCGCAATGGCTGTGTAGTCGTGATGACGGTGAGCGGCGTCGCGGCGGAGTGCGCGTACTCCACGCTCTGCCCGGTGTTCAAGCCGCTCGCGCGGTCATCCATCCAAATGCCATATGGCGCGGGCGCCGTCATGAAGCCCGCATCGGCGCGCCCCCACCCCGCCGCCGAGTTTGGGTGTGCGAGGGGAATCTCCTGAGTCGCACCTGTTCCGTATTGTCCCGGCGCGATGTCGCGCGTGGTGTTGAGCAACAGCGCCTTCACCAGCGCTGCGCTCGGATTGGCAAAGCCTTTTTCGTTCAGCCATTCGCGCGCCAAAGTCGCCAGCCCGGTCGTCAGCGGCGTCGCCATGCTCGTGCCGCCCGAGTAGAGATAGTGGGCGTCGTACTCGCCCCACAGCGTGTTCGCGCCCGGCACATGCGAGCGATTGCTGATGATGTTCGTCCCCGGCGCGACAATATCCGGCTTCACGCGCCCATCGTCCGTCGGGCCGCGCGAGGAAAAGGCGGCCATGCCGTTGGCGTTGTTGGAGGTCAAATCGCTCGCAATCGGATCGGCGAGGAAACAAAAACTGAGGGCGCTCCATCCACTTGTGGCGATGCCGCCGGTGCTGCGCAGACTCTCACTCGCGCCGACAGTGATGACATTCTTGGCCGTACCCGGCGCGAGCATCGAGTCCGGGTCCACTACCCCATCGCCATCGAGGCAAATCGGAAAGCCGGGGAGGATTTCGATGGGCGTTCCGTCTTTGCCCGAGTTGCCCGCCGCAACGACGAGGGTCAGATCGGGATTCTCATACACGAACTGATCGGTGCGCTGCGTGCCATAAGGATAACCACCGAAGGCCGCGGCGGTGTCGGTGACCGGGCCGGTGTTGCCACCCCAACTATCGGAATGCAGGCGCGCGCCGTCCGCATACGCCTGCCCGAAGAGCACGGCGTAATCATCCGGCAGGCCGGCGATCTCGCCGTTGGTGTCCACCTCAAAGGCCTGAATCACCAATCGCGCTTCGGGCGCGAGTCCGGCGAATGAATTGGTGTACGAATGCGTGCTCGGGTTCGCTCCCGACTGCACGCCCGCACCCGCAATCGAACCGGCGACGTGCGTACCGTGCCCGAAGTTGTCATCCCAGGTTTGCCCGGCCACCAGCGCGTGCGTGGCAACCAGTCGCCCGGCGAAATCTGGGCTGAGGGTGCCGAGGCTGCCGGTGTCCAATCCCGAATCCGCCACACCCACAATCTGCCCCGCGCCGAATTTGTTGCGCGTCGCCCAAGCCTCGTTCACGCGCAAGATGCCGCGCGCCACATCATTGAGCAGTCGCGGTTGGATGACAGGCTCAATCCAGCGCACGGCTTCGAGGCCGGCGAGGCTGAGCGTTTGCGCCGCAGTGGATTCCGCCTCGGCTGCGAGAGACAGGGTCTGCAAATCAGCCGACAACTCGGCCTCGCGCCCTTCCCACACGATGACGCGCACACGGCCCAGATCAGTCTCGCCGCGTTCGAGCGCGCGCAACAGCGATGGCGCAAGTTTGTCGGCCAGCGTGAACGGCGCGCTGGCATACACTTGCGGCAGAGTCGCTGCTGTGCTGATCTGCGCTTCGTCGCCGCGCACGAGAAAGGCGTAGTCCGGCAGATATTCGAGCAACTCAACGCCGGTGCTCTCCAGCGCGGCGCGATCTTCCACCGTCACCGGCCCGCGCAGTTGGATGATTGCGTACGGCCCCGGCACAAAGGCCGCGAGCGCGTCCGCTGCCGCAGCGGGTTGCGCCGCCGCGTCGAACGTGCCGCGATGCAGGCGGAGCAGCGGCGTCTCCTGCCGCTCATCGCGTTGGGCGATGGCGAGCGAGGCGGGGAGCAGACAGAGAATTGCAGCCAACAACACCCGGTGCAGGTAGTTGAGTTTCATGAGTTTTCTCCGCGCGCTCAGCGTTCTCCGCGGTTCGCCTTCCGCCTTCGCCACCACGCGCGGAAACTTTGTTTTGTAAAGGCCGGGAAGTCGCGGCGATCCGTCCACGCATTGAGCGGCGGGGGAAGTTGCCGGATGTGGCCGTCGCGCGCAATCAAACCGCTGCCCAGCCCGGCGAAGAACTGGCCCGACTCGTACAGCGCCTGCGACCTCATCGCCAGCGCCCACGCCTTCATGCCCGCCTTCAGCCATGCCGGCGGCTGGCCCTCCTTCACATGCCGCGCGCGCACCGCCAGCAGCATCGTGGGGATATCAATCCGCACCGGGCAAATATCCTGGCACGCGCCGCACAGCGTGCTGGCATTCGCCAACTCGTTGAACTCGGAGCCGAACAGCGCCGGGGAAACGACCGAGCCGATGGGGCCGCTGTACACCGCGCCGTAACCATGCCCGCCGATCTCGCGGAAGATGGGGCAGACGTTGAGGCACGCGCCGCAGCGGATACACAGCAGCGACTCGGCCAGCTCGCTGCCTAACGTACGCGAGCGGCCATTATCCACCAGTACCACATGAAACTCCTCCGGGCCGTCGGGTTCCTCGCCTTCGCCAGTGGGCGAAGGCCCGCGCCGCGGGCCGCTGACAAGCGAGACGTAGGACGTAAACTTCTGCGCGGTGGCCGAGCGCGGCAACAAGCGCAGCATCACGTCGAGGTCGGCCAGCGTCGGCACCATTCGCTCAAGGCCCATCAGTGCGATGTGCACACGCGGGGCCGTCATGCTCAGGTCGGCGTTGCCCTCGTTGGTCACAATCGCCACAGCGCCCGCCTCCGCCACACCAAAGTTCACGCCGGTGATGCCGACCTCGGCGCTGAAATAGACCTCGCGCAATTGCTGTTGCGCGAGTTGCGTCATCGCCGCCACATCCAGCGTCGGCGCCATGCCAAAGCGTTCGTGAAAGAGCGCCGAGACATCTTCGCGCCGCAGGTGCACAGCCGGGGTGATGATGTGCGCCGGGGCTTCGCCGCGCAGTTGCACAATCCACTCACCAAGGTCGGTCTCTACGACTTGCACGCCCGCCGCTTCGAGGGCGTGGTTGAGGTGAATTTCCTCGCTGATCATGGATTTGGATTTCGCAACCAAGGGTTGCGCGGCGACGACTAACCCCTCACCCCTTGAAGCGTAGCGACTCGCTCTCCCGCTGGGCGAGGGGGATGCGCTACAAACAATCTCCAGCACAATGCGGCGCGCGTCCTCGGCGGTGGCCGCCCAGTGCACGTGGCCGCCGTTCTTTTCGACGTTGTCGGCGAATTGCTCGAGGTAGCGGTCGAGTTGACTGAGCGTTTCGATGCGGATGGCGCGGCCCCGGTCGCGCACGGCTTCGGCGTCGGGCAATTCGGCAAAGCGTTGGTTACGGCCAACGATGCGGCGTTCGTGGTTGCGGTCAAGCGCGACTTGCAGAAACTCGTTGTTCAGCGAAGTTTCGATGCGGTCGTGGAAGTTAAGGGGGACGGAGGCCATAGGGGCTATTCTGCCACGAATTGCGCGAATTGCACGAATGTAGAGACGGCCCGGTGGGCCGTCTACTGGGTCGTTTCGATCAACCACTGGCGCAGCGCACGCAGGCCCGCCGGGTTCATCTTGTGTGCGACGGGATACTCGCCGTACGTCACCTGCGCCCCCGCCGCGGTCAGCACATCGCGCGCCGAATGCGCATCGTCAATCGGAACAGTGGTATCGTCAACGCCGTGGGCGATGAAGACTCGCTTGCCCTCGAGCCGATCCGGCGTCACCCACTCGCGCGCAAAGCCAGGCACGAATCCGGCGAGCAGCGCAACGCCACGCACAAGCTCTGGCGCGCTCAGCGCCAGAGCGATTGCCGCCGCCGCGCCCTGGCTGAATCCCATCAGCACAACCCGCGCCGGATCAACGGGATAGGCCGCCCGCATACCGGCGACAAACTCGCGCAGGGCGGCGATGCCTTGCGCGAACGTGGCGGCGTCGTTATCGTGCAACCACCATCCGAAGCCGCCCTCCGCTGCGAACACGCCGCGCGGCGCCAAGACCGCTGCCTCTTTGGGTAGGTATTGCTCGAACGCCCACATCACATTGTCATTGCCGAGCCAGCCATGCACCATGATGACGGCTGGGTAATTTGTGGCCGACTCGGGCAGGCGTGAACGGAATGGAAGGTTGAGCATAAGACCCATTGTAACGGCGGAACCGTATCCACAGACCGGGCGTTGAAACTGAGTGAAAGGACGAACGACAATGAAACGCTTACTTATTTCACTATCACTTCTGGCGCTGCTGGCTGCGGCCTGCGCGCCGATGGTGGTTCCGGGCCAACCTCAGCCCGCGACTTCGACACCCGTGCCACCGACCGCGACCCCGATCCCCAGCCCCACCCCGGAATTCACCCCGGCGCAACGCGGCGCAATGAAAGCGCTGGCCGAGTTGTTGGGGATTTCGATGGATCAGATCAAAGTCATCCGCACCGAAGCGGCGCAGTGGGACGGCTGCTACGGCATCGGCTACCCCTTCGTCGCCTGCGCGAAGATGTTGATTCAGGGCTACAAGATTGTGCTGGAGGCCAACGGCCATCAGTATCAATTCCACGCCAACGAAGATGGCAGTTCGGCGTTTTGGGCAGCGTGGGAAGTGCCCTCGCCCGAAGGCGCGGCGGTGAAGGCACTGGTGGACAAGCTCGGCGTCACAGTGCCTGAGATCAAGCTCGTGACAGTCGAGGCGGCGGAGTGGCCGGACTCGTGCCTCGGCGTTAGCCGTCCGGAGGCGCGTTGCGCGCAGGTTATCACGCCCGGGTACCGCGTCGTGCTGGATTACGGCGGGCAGGCCTTCACCTTCCACACCAACGCTGACGGCAGCGCGGTGATCGAAGCGTTGGCGACGCTGTCGTGGAATAGGCAGGGCGGCATCGCCGGGTTCTGTGACAGCTTGAGAGTAGCGACCGATGGTCAAGCCGCATCCGCAACGTGCAATCAGACCGAGGCGCAGGCGGAGTTGACCGAGGCGGAGGTCGCGCAGCTCATCGAGTGGGCGGAGAAATTCACCGCTGTCGTCATCGAGCAGGCTGACCCAGAAGGCGTGTCGGATCGAATGGTCATCACACTTCAAATGACCGGCCTCGGCAACGAGCAACCCACGGATGCCGAGCAACAGGCAATTCTGGAGTGGGCGCAAGCAGTGTACACGCGCCTAACAACTCAGTAATCGTACAGCGTTGAACGTCAGATATAGGAGACCGCAGCGGGCATCCGCTGCGGTCTTTTGCTTTGAAGCCGGACTTCCTCCCTGTTGCTCGCCCCTCTCGCTTGTGCTACTCTCGGGTCAAACTCACTGTCACATTCCCGAGTTCCTCATGCGCCCACTCATCCGTGTTGCACTGGCTGTTGCGCTACTGCTCACTTCCATCGCCGCGACGCCCATTGAGAATCAGCGCGCCCCACAACGTGACGACACCGCCAAAATCCTTAAACGGCTCGGCGGTAAGCCCTGCCCGGATAGCGACTTTACTTGCGTCACACTCAAAGTGCCGCTCAATCACTTCGACTCCCACGACCGTCGCAAGATTGATGTGGTCTTCGCGGTGCTGCCCGCCACCGGCCGGCGCAAAGGCATGTTCATCACCGCCACGGGCGGGCCAGGCGTATCGGGCCTCCTCTCGGCTGACTCGTACACCGCCGCTTTCGATCCGTCCATCCCACGCCGCTTCGACATCGTCTTCTTCGATCAACGCGGCATCGGGCTGTCGGGCGGGCTGACCTGCCCCAAGGCCGCCGCCGCTTACTATCAATCCGGCGGAGACAGCCGCACGCCAGCGGGCGAAGCCGAACTGAAAGCCGCCGCCCAGACTTTCTCCCGCAATTGTGTGAGCGAGATGGGCACTCCCGCGATACTGCTCTACCTCGGCACCGAGCAAGCGGTGGAGGATTTGGAACTCTTCCGCAAACTGATGCAGGACGAAAAGCTGTGGTTGTACGGCGAGAGCTACGGCACGCAATACGCGCAGACCTATGCCACCCACCACGGTGCGCACCTCGCTGGGCTGATGTTGGATGGCGTGGTGGATCTGACGATCGACGGGCTGGCATATTACACCGAGCAGGCGCAGGCCTTCGCCGATGTGCTGCTGCTCACGCTGCAAGCGTGCAATGACGACCCGGCCTGCGCCGATGACCTGAGCGGCGACGCGGTGGCGGCATACAATGATCTCGCCGCGCGGTTGACGCGGGGCGACCTCTCGTTTCGGTATCCGTTGCCAACGGGCGGCACGGCCCGCCGCCAGTTTGATCTGGGCAACCTTGAGACCGTCATGGCCGGGCAGGTGTACAACGAGGGCGACCGGATGATGCTCAACCGCGCGCTGGCCGCCTACGCCACCCGCCGCGACCTCGTCCCGCTTGCACGGCTGCTCTATCTCTCGCTCGGCCTCGATCCAGAAACGCTGGACGTTATCCCAGACCCTTCCTATTCGGATGGGATGTACTACGGCGTGGAATGTCAGGACTATGGCTACACCAACGCCGACGACTACATCCGCGCCGGTGACTCGGTGGAAGCGACCGTGCCGAGGATGACGAGCATTTTCTACGGCGACCTGCCGTGCACGTATTGGCCCAACCGCACGACGAACCTCGAGCGTCCCATCCCGCTCGTAGTCCCCGGCATCCCCACGCTGGTGCTCGGCGCGACCGCTGACCCGGCCACGCCCTATCAGCAGGGCCTGCGCGTGCTGAGCCACCTCGACGACGGTTATCTCATCACACAGACCGGCGGCCCGCACGTCATCTTCGGGCGCGGCGTCAGTTGTGTGGATGATCTCGTCACGGATTTTCTCGTGCGCGATGAAGCACCCGCGCAGCGCGAGACCACGTGTGAGGGGGTGGTGGCCAACGACTACGCGCCGCTGGCCCAGACCAGCGCCTTCGACACCCCGCTGGACGCGCTCGCCTCCGCCGAGAACGAAATCAACTATCTGCCCGAGTATTACTATTGGGATGGCGAAACCCCGACCGATGTGGGCTGCACGTTCGATGGGACGCTGCACTTCGAGCCGCGCGGCAACACCTACGCGTTCACGTTCGACAACTGCACACTGACGCGCAACTTCCGCCTCACTGGAACAGGCGGCTACAACCCCGACCGCGACCGCTTCACGATGGAGGTGACGACGGCGGGCCGCTGGCAATGTGAACTGAAGTACACGCGCACCGGCGAGAGCACCAAGGTCACCGGCACGTGCGATGGCAAGCGTGTGAGCTAGGAGCAGTAGGTTCGTGCAGGACGACGCCATGACCGATCCGAATCTCAACGCGGGCCGCGACATGATTGCGGCCGGAGACATCGTCGGGCGCGACAAGATCACGCAGAATGTGTATCTGCAAGTGGTGGGCAGCGATCAGGCGGGTCTTGTCCAGCAGATCGCGGCCATCCGCACTGAACTGCAACCCAAAGGCCAGACACAGACCGGCGCGCGCAATCTGGAGGCGATGGAGAAATCATTGCAAGAGATTCTCTCCAAGGTGCAAACGCTGGAAGCCAACAAACAGGTGGCCGCAGTGGACGGCCAGGCGGCGCGGGCAGATTTGCTGCTCAAGCGCGCCATCTTGTTCAAGAGTGACGCCGAGCAGATGATGTTGGACGCCGTGCGGAAGAATGCCGCTCGGCAACAACTCCCGCCAGGCCAGCGCGTGGAGATTGATCTCGGCAACTATCTGGCCGGCTTTGACGAGGGCGCGTACGAAGCCAAGCTGCACGAAGCGCAACGCCAGTTGCAGGAGGCCAACGTCCTCGACCCCGGCAACATCGAAACGATGCTGCATCTGGCCTCGGTGCTGGGCCAACTGACGACTGATCCCACCGAAAGAGAGCGGTTGCTATATCAGGTTCAAAGCCTGTTGCACTTCCCCAAAAACGACACCGAGCGATTTCAACTGGCGCAGGCCACCTATCTGCTTGCCATCTCGCGTGAGCCAAATCACCCGGACATGTTGCGCCGGGCGCGCGACATGTTCGCGCAGTTGGGCCAAACCGGTTGGGTGGAGCAATGCGACTCGATCCTGCGCTCGTTGGGCAGCGGCTACGGCACGGGGCCGGGCGGAGCGCCGCCAGCGCCCGCCTTTCAGCCGGGGCGATGGACGATCCAGATCGGGGATATGGTGCGGAGCGTGATGTGGCTGGATTTCTATCCGAACGGCGTGGTGCAGGGCATGCAGCGTGCGGGCTTTGTGCAAGCGCAGCTCAACGGGCAGTGGGGGTTCAACCCGGCCAACAATTGGCTCCAAGTCAATGGTTTTATCAACGGCTTTCAGCCGTTCATGCTGTCGTTGTTTTTTCAGGGGCTGGACCCGCAGGGCAACCTCGTCGCGCAGGGTGGGGATGGCCTCACGTACTGGTTCACGCGCACCGGGTGAACACCACCACGAGGTGACTGTCACTGGCTGAAAGCGTTCGAAACTTAGAACAGATTTCGGAGGGTTTACAGCCCGTCATTCCCGCGCAAGCGGGAATCCAGCAGCATGCCCGGACACCCGCTCCCCATTGGCATGGGGACAAGCTTCGCGGGTGTGACGAACTTTCGTAAATCAAGAAGGAATTCGCTCTCATGGGTAGCCGGCCATCATTGCGTAATGTGAACTCATGAAACACATCCTAATCTTCGGCGCGAGCCGTGGACTGGGCGGCGCGCTCAACCGCTGGCTGCCCGAGCGCGGCGATCGTGTGTGGCTGGTCTCGCGCTCGCAGCCGTGGCTCGACGCAAGTGATGGCGTCACACGCTATTGGATCGAGGCCGACCTCACTCAGCTCGATGCCGCGCAACGCGTGGCCGAGCCGCTCGGCGGGCAGCGGCTTGACGTGCTGATTTACAACGCGGGCATTTGGGAGGCGACGGCGTTCGGGCCAGGCTACGACTTCGAGCAAGTGAGCGCCGCAGAGAATGACCGCATCCTCACAATCAACCTCAGCGCCGCGATCCACTGTATCCAAAAATTGATCCCCAACTTGCGCCGATCGGATAACGGGAAGATTGTTTTGATCAGCAGCGCGAGCGGGCGCAAGCAAAGCTTGCGTTGGAGAAAGCGCAACATTAGTTGCGACGCTTCTCGGTTCTCTCTCACCGCTGTGCGGCGCAGCCCACGCCTCGCGTGAGAACCTGCGGCCCGACGGCATCGGCGTGGCGGTGGTGAACCCCGGCAGCTTCGCAGGCGAGGCCGCCTACAAGACCAGCGCCGACGAGATCGTGCGACGCTACAACGGCGAACTGATCCCGATGCAGGATTTGGTCGTGTTGATTAAGTGCGTGGT
>JBQTJD010000852.1:0-2395 GCA_052387475.1 Anaerolineales bacterium
ATCGTGAGAACGCCGTCTTCGGCGACCCCTTCACCCGACTGGATGTGCAGCCGCTGGCCGACGAACAAATCGCGGCGCTGGTCGGCAACTGGTGCGATCAATTGTATGCGCCGGATGAAGCCCCGGCGCGGGCCGCAGAATTAACCAGCGCCATCGCCAGCATCAATCAACTGCGCGCGGACAAAGACCTGCCGCCGCTCATCAACACCCCGCTGATGACGACGATGGTGGTGAGCGTGAAGTGGGGCGAGACCGAACTGCCGCGCGAACGCGCCCGCCTGTACGAGGCCTGCGTCAAGGTCATTCTGCAAGCCCAGTATTTGCACGAAGATGAAGCCCGCAAAGAACTTGTGAACTGGGGCGGCCCGTGGGAAGACCAGCGTGACTGGCTTTCGGCGCTGGCACTGGCCATGCACCGGGGCGGCAAAGCCGGGGCCGCTGTGTCGAAAGCGACCGTGCAGGCGGCGCTGCAACCGGTGATGGAGGCGGCGACGCTCGAAACTTTTCTGCAAGCGGTGAACGCGCGCGGCGGCCTGCTGGAGGAACGCGGCGGCGTCTTTCAATTCCTGCACCTCACCTTTCAGGAATTTTTGGCGGCCCGCGCCATCGCCAAACGCCGTAACGACGCGCTGCCGGAGGTGTTGCCGCACGTCGGCGACCCGTGGTGGCGCGAAGCGCTGCTGCTGACCTACGGCTTCGCGCAACTGGATTACAAAGAATTTGCGAAGGAATACCTCGACTGGCTTTCGACGCTGCCGGGCGATAAACGCCTGGCAGGGCTGGAACTGGCCGGGTCGGCGTTGCTGGAACTGGAACGCCCCGACGCCGAGACGCGCGCGCTGCAAGCGCAACGCCTGCACCACGCGCTGTTCGTTGAACCGGCGCAAGCCCGCGCCGCCGAGCGCGCCCGCGCCGCCAACACACTGGCCGCGCTGGGCGACCCGCGCCCGGAAGCTGCTACGCTGGATGGGATGGAGTTTTGTTTTATCCCACCGGGCGAGTTTGTGATGGGCAGCAACGAATACGATGATGAGAAACCCCAACACCGCAACGCCACGCTCACGCGCAGCTACTGGCTGGCCCGCTACCCGGTGACGGTGGCGCAGTGGCGTGAGTATGTGGGCCACAGCGGCCACGAACCGGGCGACAACGACAGCCTGGGCGGCGTTGAAAACCACCCGGTGGTCAATGTCAGTTGGCACGAAGCCCTTGCCTTTTGTCACTGGCTCAATCACGCCTACCCCACAGCGTTGCCCCCCGGCTACACACTCACGTTGCCCAGCGAAGCCGAGTGGGAGAAAGCCGCGCGCGGCGGCCTCCAACTTCTCTCTCAACCTCTGCCGCCCTCAACTCTTGCCTCAGTCTTACCCCTCCGATCCGCTCATCCTCTCTCTCAATCCGTTGGCATATCCCCTGCCAACCCCTCCCCCGACCGCGCCTACCCCTGGGTTGGCAAGTTCAACCCCGAATACGCCAACACGAATGAGACCGGCATTGGCACGACTTGTGCAATTGGCTTGTTCAATGAAGGCCAATCGCCTTACGGCCTGCACGACATGGCCGGCAATGTGTGGGAATGGACGCGGAGTCATTACAAGAAGTATCGCTATGATCCGAAGGATGGACGGGAGACGCTCGAAGCCGGCAATGATGTTTCCCGCGTGGTGCGGGGCGGGGCGTTCGACTACCTTGACAGGGGCGCCCGCTGTGCGAACCGGGATAGGAACAGCCCGGACTCCCGCGACGGGAGTATCGGTTTTCGGGTGGCGGCGTCCCCTTCTTCCTAACTCTAGCCTCTGCGACTACAGCCATTCGTTAGAAACGAACGGGTGAAAAAGGCTAAGCCCGCGAAGCGGCTTCATCGTTGCTTCCAACTGTCGAATTTCGACATGGGGCTATAATCCCGCTCAGAAATTTCTGCAATGCAACGCCGTCAATCTCAATCGCGTACGCTTGATCGCATCGTCAGGCGATTGGTGTCTCGCTTCAAGCCGGATCAAATCATTCTGTTTGGTTCACATGCACGCGGAACTGCCGACGCCGACAGCGATGTTGATTTGCTCGTCGTCATGCCGCTGGCGAACAGAAAGCGACGCCAGACCACGCTGGCGATGCAGCTTGCGTTACAAGACATTCAAACCCCGAAAGACATCATCGTTGTAACTCCCGAGGAAGTTGACCGGCAAAAGAACATCCCCGGCACTCTCATCCGTCCGGCGCTGCTGGAGGGCAAGACGCTCTATGTTCGACAATCCTGAAGTGGTGCGGATTGTGCGACAGTGGGTGGGCAAAGCGGTGACTGGATTTCGCCCTCACCCCTGCCCTCTCCCTCCGGGAGAGGGAGAAGCACCATGCATATCCGAGTCCACTCCCCTCTCCCTCCGGGAGAGGGGAG
>JBQTJD010000853.1:0-6941 GCA_052387475.1 Anaerolineales bacterium
GCCCGCCGCTGGCCACGCCCGAACGGCTGACGGCCCAACGCTATTGGGATTTTCGCGGCGGCGTGTGGCGGCGTCCAGACGTCATCCGCAATACATTGGTGATGATGAACGACTGGCTGGCAGAGAACGATGCGCGCGTGGACACTGCCCTACTGCGGGGAATTGGCGACGCCGCCTCACCAGCGGAGTGGCTGGCCGTGGGCGCCGGTCTTTCCCTCGAGTCCGCACAGGCGAAAGTCGATGCGGGAATCGCCCAATTACGAACGGCCCCATAACACCCCACTGTTTGAGCCGGCTTTCAGTCCAGCTATAATCGCGCCATCTCAGTTGTGGAGCGTTCAACGCAATGACAAAGAAAGGCCGTGTCTTCTCCGGCGCCCGTCCTACCGGGCGCCAACATCTCGGCAATTACCTGGGCGCAATTAAGAACTACGTGGCGCTGCAGGATGAGTATGAGTGTGTGTATTGCATCGTGGATTTGCACGCGCTGACGACGCTCGATGAGCGTGATGACTTGCGACAGAATACCGCCGAGATGGCGCTCGACTGGTTGGCGGCCGGCATCCGCCCGAGTGAGACCATCATGTTCGTGCAGAGCCACGTGCCCGAGGTCACCGAGCTGCACACCATCCTCAGCATGTTCACACCGCTGGGCAAACTCACCGACCTGCCGACGTTTAAAGAGAAGGTCGCGCAACAGCCGCACAACATCAACTACGGGCTGGTCGGTTACCCCGTGCTCATGGCCGCCGACATTGCGCTCTACAAATCAGATACGGTACCGGTGGGTGTGGATCAGGCCTCGCACATCGAGTTCACGCGTGAGATCGTGCGCACGTTCAACCATCGCACCGGCCGGCCTGTGCTCATCGAGCCGCAGATGAAAAACACCGAGTACCCCAAGGTGCTCGGCACCGACGGCGTGCAGAAGATGGGCAAGAGCCTGAACAACCACATTGAAATCGCGGCCACGCCACAGGAGACCGAGAAGCGCGTGCTGACGATGGTCACCGACACGCAACGCGTCAAGCGCACCGACCCCGGGCGCCCGGAGGTCTGCAACGTCTTCACCCTGCACAAAACTTTTTCCCCCGGCGATGTGCCGATGATTGACCAGCAGTGCCGCAGCGCCGGCATCGGCTGTGTGGATTGCAAGCGGCTACTGGCGAAGAATCTGAATGCCCATCTTGCTCCGTTTCGCGAGCAGCGCGCTGAGTTGGCCCGCGATCCGCACCAAGTTTGGGATACGCTCGCCGATGGCGCGCAACGCGCTCGCGGGCTGGCGCGTGAGACGATGGCGGAAGTGAAGGCGGCGGTGGGGCTGCCGTAATAACCAATTACCAATAGCATTATGCGGGGCTGCGATATTCAAAATGCGATAATGGGTTATTAGTGATTGGAGGCCCCTATGGAGATCATCCTCGCACCCGAGCACGCCTATCACTTCGTCCCGCAATTCACCATCGACATAGCGCGCGACCGGATCGACCAGAAGAAGGTCAACCTCGTCGCCGGCACGGTGGGCGCGCTGCTCTCGCGCCCGAAGCCGGATGAAATCCAGATGCTGTCCGTCGAGCATCGGCTGGAGACGTTTTGGCACATCGCCGTGACGGCGCGCACCGTCTTCGACCGCAGCCGCAGCTACACCGTCAACGTCAGCGGGCCGGAGGTTAAACGAGTGAGCGTGTTGGGGCAGGAGGCCATCGTGGATCCGCAGGCGCGGGGCGGCCCGGCCTTCAGCCTCACCGGCACCGAGCACTGTCTTGAGGAACATCGCGTCAGCCGCGCCTTCGACGGCATGACGGGCGAACCGGCTGACCTCAGCCGCTACCTCACGTTCTCCAAAACCGAAATCGCCGACCTGGCCGCCTTCCAGCCGGAGGGCACGCTCGTCGTCCCGCCGCAGGTGCGCGCCACCGCCGTCGTGCGGCAGGTGATGGCCGAAGTGGTGAAGCCGGTGCAACAGGCGCAGGTCATTCACGAAGAGCGCGTGGAGGTGGAAAACATCGAGTTGAATTTCCGACCGGTGTATGCGTTCGAATACGAGTGGGCGGCCAAAAGCAAACGCGCTGTGATTGAGTTCGACGCGCTGACGGGCGACATTCGTGCCGGCGGCAAGAAATGGGCCGACCAGTTCAAGGGCATGATCTCGCGCGACCTGATCTTCGACGTCACCGCCGATGCCGTCGGCATGATCGTGCCCGGTGGTAGTATCGCCGTGAAGTTGGTGAAAGCGGTTGTGGATCGGGGCAAGTAGGGGCGACCGGCGAAGCGCCCTGCGCTTCGCCTAAGCGAACGGCATAGCCGTTCGCCGGTCGCCCGATGTGAACCATGCGCGCCGTCGTACAACGCGTCACTCGCGGCAGCGTCACCGTTAACGGTGCGCGCGTTGCGGAAATCGGGCCGGGGCTGGTGGTGCTGCTCGGCGTCGGTCACGCCGACACCCAGCAACACGCCGATTGGATGGCGGAGAAGATCGCCAACCTGCGCATCTTTGAAGATGAAGCGGGGAAGATGAACCGCTCGGTGCTGGAAACGGGCGGTGCTGTGATCGTTGTCTCGCAGTTCACGCTCTACGCCGACGCGCAGAAGGGCCGCCGCCCTTCATTTGTGGATGCTGCCCCGCCCGAAATCGCTGAGCCGCTTGTGGCTTACTTCGTCGAGAAGATCAATGCACTCGGCGTGCCAGTTCAGACCGGCACCTTCCGCGCCGAGATGTTGGTGGAGATCCACAACGACGGGCCGGTGACGATTGTGTTGGATCGGTTGTAGGGGCGACGCTTGTCGTCGCCCAGGGGCAGGGGCAGGCAAAGCGAAGCTTTGCGCGCCCTGCCCTTACGACGCGAGGCGAGTGATGATCCCCGGGTCACGCCACAACGCCGCATCCACCTGCACCGCAACAGCTCCAGCGGCCAACGTCGCCTGCGCGTTCTCCACTAAATACATGCCCCCCGCTCCGATGAGGGGCACATCCAAATTAAGCGCCGCCACTGCGCGCAACGCCTCCAACGCCGCCGTAAACTGACCGGGACCGTAAAAGCGACCTGTGACGGAACGACCGCCCACATCTACAGTGAGCCGGGCCGGCCCAGCCACCGTCAGACAATCGGCGCCAGCGCGAACGGCGGCTTCCGCCAGTTGCGCCGAGTGCGCGTACGGCAGTCGCACCATCAACGGCGCCCCGCCCCGCGCCGCGCGGATCAACGTTTCCATTTCACTTTCAGCCACATCATCCCGCAAACCCAATTCAACACCGCTCACGCTATCCTCACGTTCGAGCGCATCGCGGCTGCGGCGCACATCTTCGAGCGTGGTGGCGGCGAGATGAACAATGATGGGCGGGCCGAGGCGCAGCCAGTCGCGGCGATAGCGACGCAGGGCCGAACGCAGGCCAGGGTTGGGCAGACCAGTGTGGACGAGCAATCCGTCAGGTGTAGCGATGGCATTAGGCGGCGCGGCGGCTGTGCGTGTGTGAAAGGTGATGGGGTTAGTGACGAACGCGCCGAGCGACGCAAAGTCAATCAGCCCCCGATACTCACCCGCAAAGCCGAGTGTGCCGGCGGCGTTCATCAGCGGCGCACGTAACACAAGACCACGTTTGTGGTTCGGGGCGAGTTCGATCATCAATGGTAAACGGTCAATGGATTGAATGATGCAGACCGGCGTGCTGTTGGCAAGAACCAGTCTCTAATCCTGACAAGGTGACTGTCACTGGGCAACGCGGTGCATTCATTTTCAGGCCGTTACTGCTCGCTGATAGTCACCTGAGGCCGGATTACGAAATGACCGCTAAAGCAATGAAGCTTTGCGTTGGACTAATTGCAACGCCAGCCCCCACGGGTCGCGCAGGAACACGAGCATGTCGCCAGCGGCGGTCGTCACCGGATTATCGACGGCCGTACAGCCGGCGGCGATCAACCGTTGATGTTCGCCCGCGATGTCGTCCACGACAAAAGCGATGTGATGGCGCACCGGCGACAGCGAGGCGTAATCGGGCACGGCATCGATGGAGTTGTGATAGAACTCGATCATCGGCTGGCCGGGGCCGGAGGCGAGGAAATGCGCATGCAGTGGCGGGCCATAGTCGCGGATGAGCTTTAGGCGTAAGTGCTCGACATACCAGCGAGCGACTGCCACCGGATCAACGACGTTGAAAGCTATGTGTTCGAGTCTCATCAGTTCTCCTTTGGTTGTAAGCGACGCATCATGCCTGGCGCGTCACGTGATTGAGCCAAGTCTCAAGTACACCCGGCCCGTTTGTGGGCCAGTGGCGGCGGAACGACTCTTCGGGCAGCAGCACTTCGCGCACGGTGAGAGTGCGTCCGGCCTGCTCCGAGCGGCGGCGGACGAAGAGCGCGTTCTGCGTGGTGTGGCAGCGTGCTGCGGCTTCTTTACGATCAAGCACCGAGGCCACCTCCACAATCAAGTCGGCGGGATCGTCGGCGTTGCTCAGGCGCGGGTAGGGGTGCGCGAGATAGGCGGCGGCGAACGTCCACCACGCCGGAACCGGCGCATATTTTTCTTCGATCAGCGAAGCGATGGCGACTCGGCTCATGTCGTGCAGCAGCTTGTGCGCCGGGTGGCCATACTCACCATTGGAGCCGTGCGTGAGCAGCACCTGCGGCCTGAACTGCTTGACGCAGTTGATGATTTGGCCGGCCAGCACCACCGGGTCATGGACCGGCGCGAAGAGGGACTCATCCGGCCCGACGGTCGGGTCAACGTATCCGAGAAAGGTCAGGCTCTTGCCGCCGAGCGCCTGCACCGCATTCACCATCTCCGCTTCGCGCACATCGCCCAACCGCTCACGCGTCGCTAACGGCGGTTCACCCAGCTCGCCACCCTCACCGCGCGTGAGGCAGACAACATGCACGGCGACGCCGCGCACAGCCAACAGCGCCAGCGCGCCGCCGCACAGGATGATCTCGTCGTCGGGATGAGCAACCAAACAGATTGCAGATTTGGTTTCGGTCATGGTGCGCCAATCTAAGATCTAAAATCTGAAATCTCAAATGGAAAGGATTGGGCCATCCACACAGGCCAGCTTCCGACCCCGTTGCGTCTCCACCCAACAGGCCTGGCAGGCGCCCACGCCGCATGGCATCAATGGCACACGCAGCGCTTGAATGAAGCCCGCCGGGCGCAAAGGCCGCAGCGCTCGCAGACGCTCCGCGACTTCCGCCGGGTCGGGCACATCCACCATCACCACCTCCGCCCACTCCACCGCCTCCGGTGTGAGATGACCGGAATGGAACTCCACATCCGGCGGCAGCAGCGTCGCCGCCCACTCTGGCACGGCGTTTTGCCAGTGCCACGCCACCGCCCAGTGCTGCGCAAGGGCGGCCTGCATGAGCGCGAGCATGCGGGCCGGCTGCTCGGCCACGACCAACAACCGCGACGCGCCAGCGGGCAGGGCAAACCCGGCGCCCAGCGGGCCAATCAGATCGAGCGCGGCATCCGGCTCAAGAACTGCAAGAGGATGGGCCGCCTCCACCACAAACTCGGTCGGCGAGGCTGGGAACAGCGGTTCGCGCAGCAACGCCGCCTCATCGAGCAAGGCGAGATAGAACTGGCCGGGTCGAGCAGTCAGGCCATCTGCCCACCTGACGCGCACCTGTCCGGCGATTGTCTCGATTTCAGTGACGGTGACTCGCATTTGTGGCATGCAGGAGTGATATTATAGTCACAAGGCTGATTGAGACCCTTTTTAAGGAGAGAGCTATGGGCATACAAGAGATTGTCGGAGGCTTAGCCACACTGGCTTGGCTGGGGATGATTGGCGCACTGGGCTGGGTGGTGTTCAGTGCGGCGCGCGGCCGGCGGGTGGGCGGCGGTGCGTTGCTGGTGGGCGGAATCGGGGTAGCCGCTGCCTTGCTCACCACGGCGGCGGCGGGTGTGGTCTTTATCGAACCCGACCAGCGCGGCGTGGTAGTTTCCGCGCTGCAGTCCAAAGGATATCGAGATGAGATTCTGCAACCCGGCCTGCGGTGGATCATTCCCTTCGCGGAGCGGGTAGTGGAATATCCAATTTCGCGCGCCACGTACACGATGAGTTCGGTCGAGTCGGAGGGCGCTGTCGCTGGCGACGACTCAATTCAGGCCCGCACCAAAGACGGGCAGATCGTCTTTGTGGATGCTTCGGTGATTTACTCCGCCAATCCCGCGGAGGTCATCAATTTGCACATCACCTGGCAAGACCGCTACGAGAATGGGGTCATACGACCTCAGTCGCGCGGCGTCATTCGCAATGCCGTTTCTCAGTATGGCATCGAGGAAATCGTCAGTTCCAAACGCGCCGAGTTGGAAGTCAACATCACCGAAGAGCTGGAAAAGGGTCTGGCGAGCAACAACCTGATTATGGTGGACTTTGTGCTGCGCAATATCCGCTTCAGCGACGAATATGCGGCGGCGGTGGAGCAAAAGCAAATCGCCGAGCAGCAGGCGCAACAGGCCAAGTTTGTGGTCGAGTCAAAGAAGCAAGAGGCTGAGCAAGCGCGGCAGATTGCGCAGGGTCAGGCCGATGCCAAAGTCATCGCGTCCAAAGGTGACGCCGAGGCTCGCATCATCCAGGCACAGGCCGAGGCCGAAGCCTTGAATCAAATTAGTGCCGTGTTGCAGGGCAACCCCGACCTGCTGACGTATCAGTACATCCTGAAGATCGCGCCGGGTGTGCAGACCATCTATCTGCCTTCGGGTCAGCAGTTCCTTCTGCCGTTGCCACAGCCCAACGCCTCGAACGGCGCGACGATCACGCCCACCCAACCGATCACGCCGTAACTCATCAAGGAACAGCGCACATGGGGCGACCATGTCGTTCCAAAGGAACGCGGTCGCCCCTACCGTTCTGTCTCCACCCTCATCCGTTGTCCATCGGTCTCAAACGTTACTGACCCGCTCAGGTCAGCTCGGAGCACCGTGCGCCCGGCAAACACATCCATATC
>JBQTJD010000854.1:0-1906 GCA_052387475.1 Anaerolineales bacterium
GTAGCCCTTCTGGAACTGAATGCCTTCCTTGAGTTTGAACTCAACGGTCAGCCCGTCCGCCGAGGGCGTGATCGACTCCGCCAGCACGTTGACCACCTCCCACGTGCCCGGCTTATACATCACCAGCCCCTGAGCGATGTTGTCCATCACCATCTCATCCGTGCTGGAAGGCCAGAACGCGGGATCGAGATTGTTGATGTCGCTGTGCATGCGGATCTTCAAAATCTTCGGCTCGGGGGGCGCGGTGGTCGGGGCCGGCGCCTGGGTGGCTGCCGGCGCTTGCGTCGCGGCGGGCGCCTGCGTTGCGCCGGGCGCTTGTGTCGGCGTGACCGTCGCCGCGGGCGCGCACGCGGCGAGAATGACGCTCACCACGGTGAGCAGCGTTACAAATCGAAATAACTTGCGCATCGAGAACACTCCTCTTCTCTTTGAATCGGGTTGAGCAGAAAAGTAACAGCCGAGTATTACACCGCGATAGCCATCACCCCCTCTCGCTGCAACGCGTTTTCGATGGCGCGCAACGTCAACGTGACATCCGCCGCTGTATGCGCGGTCGAGAGGAACCACGTCCCCCGCCGCGTCACGTAAACACCGTGGTCTTGCAAAGTTCGCACGAACTTCGCCAACGCCGCAGCATCGCAGCCTTGATAGGCGCGCCAATCCACGATCTCGGCCTGATCGGTGAAGGCGGTATTGAACACCGTCCCCACTCCCTGCACCTTCAGCCGCGCGCCCGTACGTTGGGCAATGTCGCGGATTCCGGCGATGAGTTGCTCGCCCATTTGAGTCATGGCCTGATACGCCGCACCGTCATTCGCGCTCAACACTTCCAGCGTAGTCAGGGCTGCGACGCTGGAGACGACATTGGCGTTGTAGCTGCCGCCGTGCAGGACGTTGGCCGTTTCCATGATCTCCGCGCGGCCGGCGACAGCGCTGATCGGATAGCCCGCGCCCAACGCTTTGGCGAAAACGGCCAGATCGGGCGTCACGCCCAACAAGCCCTGCGCGCCCGCCAACCCCACCCGGAAACCGGTGATGACTTCATCAAAGATCAGCACGAGGTTGAACCGCTGACACAACTCGCGCACGCCTTCCAGATAGCCGGGTCGCGGCACGATCACACCGGTGTTGCACAAAATCGGTTCCATGATCACCCCTGCGATCTCATCCGCGTGCGCGCTGACGAACCGGCGAAAAACGTTCAGGTCATTCCACGGCAACAGGTATAACTCGCTCAGCGCGCTGGCCGGTTGCCCGGCGCTGATCGGTATGGGATGCGCGTCATTGTCTAACGCTGGCCCCGCCGCGATGTTATCCAGCCAGCCGTGATAGTGGCCCTCAAAACGGACGATCTTGCTGCGCCCGGTGTACGCGCGGGCAAGGCGCAGTGCGGCTTGCACGGCCTCGCTGCCCGATGA
This sequence comes from Anaerolineales bacterium, assembly GCA_052387475.1. Lineage (GTDB taxonomy): Bacteria > Chloroflexota > Anaerolineae > Anaerolineales > UBA6663 > JANWXR01. The sequence continues at coordinate 1,419 of JBQTJD010000854.1, forward strand.
GCCAAAGCGCACGCGCTCCGCGCACGGCGCCAGCTCGCAGAACTTACGCGCCAGCGCGTACTCCGCCGGGTGTTGACCAGCGTACAGTTGCCCCTGGCTTAACGTCTCTGCGACCGCGCGGGTGACGGCCTCCGGCGCGTGGCCGAGGATGGCCGGCCCCATGCCGAGCGCATAATCCACGTACTCGTTCTCATCGACATCGATGAGCCGCGCGCCGTGGCCACGCTGAAAGGTCAGCGGCGCGGGCGTGCCGCCGAGCCGAAAGGTGCTGCTCACGCCGCCGGCCAGATATGCCTTTGCTTCGGCGTACAGTGCAGCGGAGCGTTGATAGCGATCGGTTGCCATGAATCAATGCGTCCTGAGTCCGTACAACTAACATGACTTACACAGTTGAGCCTTCGCGGCTCGCCCACACCCCGGGCCACACCCCCCCGGGGGGGGGGTGGGGGGGGGGGGGGAAAAAAGGCAAACCCCGAAAACCAGACAAA
>JBQTJD010000855.1:0-4124 GCA_052387475.1 Anaerolineales bacterium
TGCGACAAGCCGTGTAAAGCAATTAATGCAACCCTGAATATGAGTTATGCAGTTGCCAGAATTGTCATTCCGAGCCGCATAAGCGGCGCAACAGTAGTTGCCGCGCAACAGTAGTTGCCGCGCAACAGTAGTTGCGCCAGCGTCGTTTTGCGGCGATGAATGACAGCCTTCAACTGCGTGTGTCCTGAGTATATGAAATCCCTTCAATCCGAGTAATCCGTTGACGAGAACTCACCATGCGGCAGGCGCACAACGATTTGAGTGCCGTGCGGCTCGCCGGGCGCGAACTCAATCTGACCGTGCAAGTCATCGCGCACCAGGGCCTCGACAATTTCAAGGCCGAGGCTGGCAGACTTCACTGCGGGCAGGCCCACGCCGTCATCGGCGACCTCCACAATCAACTCATGTGTGCTGCGCCCTAATGTAATGCTGACCTTGCCGTCCGTGCGTCCGATGAACGCGTGCTCCAGCGCATTCTGTAACAATTCGTTGATCACCAGGGCCAGTGAGGTGGCCGCGCGCGAGGGCAGGACCAGCGGCTCGCCTTCCACACTGAGGGTGACGTGAAGATCGGGCCGCAGCATGTTTTGTGAAACCAGCCGGACGATCCGCTCGGCGACCTCTTTGACGTTGACCAGTCGGTAACCTTCGTGCGCCAGCACATCGTGCACGGCGGCGATGCTCTGGATGCGGTTGACGGCGATATGCAGCACGTCCTGGGCGGTGAGGGTGGTGCTTTGCCCGGCCTGCATCCGTAACAGCATGGCGATGTTTTGCAAGTTGTTGCGCACCCGATGGTGCATCTCGCGCACCACGGCAGCATTCGTCGCCAGTTGCGCGTTTTCAATGGCGAGCGCGGTCTGATTGGCGAACGTGGAGAAGAGCGCGATTTCGGCGGTGGTGAAGGTGTGCGGCTCGAGGGTGAAGGCGTTGAGCACACCGATGGTGCGGTCGCGAACGATGAGCGGCACAGATAGCATCGAGACCAGCCCCTCACGTTGGGCCGCCGTGCGGAACGGGTAACGCGGGTCGGTGCGAACATCGGTCACCGTCAGCGGCTGGCGCTCGCGTAACACTTGCCCGTTGATGCCTTCATCAACTTTGGTGGGGGGCTTGCGCATGTAATCGGGCAGGGTGCTGTAGGCCGCGCGCACCACCAGGTCGCCCTGCGCTTCGTCGAGCAAGCGCAGAATGCAGACCGCTGCGCCCATCTGCCGGGCCGCCATCTCCACCACCAGGCCGAGCATCTCATCCAAATACAGCGGCGAGTTGACGGTTGCGCTCACCTGCGCCACCGTGGTCAGTTCGCTGATCTGGCGGTTCATGCTGTCGTAAAGCAGCGCGCGGTCGAGCGCCCCGGCGGCCAAATCACTAATGAGGGTGGCGAGTTCGATTTCGTCAGTCGTAAATTCATGCAGCTCAAACGTTTGCACGTTCAACGCGCCGATGATGCGCTCGCGGTTGATGAGCGGCACGGCCAGCAGCGAGTGGAAGATTTGCTCCTCGGTCCAGGGCACGTAGTGAAAGCGCGGGTCGGCCTGCGCGTCGCGGATAGCGACCGGCTGCCCATGCTGCGCGGCCCAGCCGGTGAGGCCCTGCCCCATCTTCAATGAGCCGCGACCCAACGATTTTTTCGCCAAGCCGGTAGAGGCGCGCAGCCACAAGTTTTCGTGTATCTCATCCAGCAAATAGATCGAGCACGAGTCCACCCGCATCACATGCGCGGTTTTCTCGGCGATCAGGTCGAGCGTGCTGTCAACGTCCCAGGCCGCTGAGAGCGCGCGGGCGATCTCGCGCAAACCGGCGAGGGTGACGGATTCAACTTCGGTGTGAATGGAAGACATCAGCGCCATTCTATCGGAGTCGCTGCTATCCGTAAAATGATTGTGTCAACGTGCTGTATAATCTCCGCACTTTCAGCCCACTTCGGAATTCCGCCATGGTCGACACTCTGACCACTCCACCCGTCGCCACCATTGAGGGACTCTCGGCTTCGCCCAAATACAATATCAAAGCCGTGTGCGTCGAGACCGGCATTCGCCCGGTGACGCTGCGCGCCTGGGAGCGGCGCTATCGATTGCTGTCCCCGCACCGGACACGCAGCAATTATCGGTTGTATTCGGAACGCGATGTGGCGGTGTTGCGCTGGCTCAAGATGCGGGTCGATAGCGGCTTGCCCATCAGCACCGCCGCCAATGAGTTGTCGGAAATGCGGCGCGCCGGCGCGTGGCCCGAGCCGCTGCCCACCGTGCAAAAACTGGTGACGACGGTCAACAATGCAACACCCCCCTCGGCCTACGCCATGCGGTTGTACAAAGCGCTCAGCCTGCATGATGAGAGCGCCGCGAGCGTGATCTTGAAAGAGGCCTATGCCACGTGTGATTTGACGACGGTGTGCAACGACGTGCTGGCGCCGTGTCTGGCAGCCATCGGCGATGCCTGGCAGCGCGGCGAGTTAAGCATTACCACCGAGCATTACGCCAGCAACTATATTCGTGGTCGGCTCATGGCATTGTTTCACGCGCAACCCATGCCGCGCAATGCGCCGCGTATCTTCATCGGTTGCGCGCCCAGTGAGTTGCACGATATCGGCAGCCTGATGCTGGCGTTGCTGCTCCGGCGCGAAGGCTACCGCGTGGAATTCCTCGGGCAAGATGTGCACATTGATGATTTGCTGGAGTACGCCCGCATGGAGCGCCCAGGGATGATCTGCTTGGCGGCCACACAGGAACAGGCTGCGCGTGAACTGCGACGGGTGCAGCAGGGCCTCGCCAACCTGCGACCCAAACCCAAATTCGGATATGGCGGTCGCATTTTCAATCAGAAACCGGCCTTACGCGAAAGCGTGGCGGGTATTTTTTTGGGCGAAACTTTAGTTGAAGCCTGCAACCAGATCCGGCTGGTATTGAGTTCGTAATCTGTAACGACTAACTCACCTGACGCATTGTCACACCTGCGAAAGTGGGAATGACAACAGTCGCAACCTACGTAAGGTGAGTTGCTGAGGCGCACATTGGGTGCGCCTTTTGTTTTCTCAAGCCTGTACAACCAATGGTCGTTTGTGTATGCACGGCGCTATACTCAATCGACGGCATCCGTTGCGTGAGAGGTCAGTGACAATGACACAGCGTTTGAAGGTTGGCGACCCGGCGCCTGAGGTAACGGTATTGGATCGTCAGGGCAATCCATTGGCGGTGAGTGATTTGTGGCAGGCCGGCCCGGTGCTCCTCAGCTTCCTGCGGCATTTTGGCTGAATGCACTGTCGCGATTGGCTGGCTCAGTTGGAGCAGCACCAGGACGAAATTCGCGCCGCCGGTTTGAGCCTCGCCGCCATCGGCATCGGTGAGCCGAAACATGCCGAACGCTATTGTGGCCAGCTCGCGCCGAATGTAACTTGCCTGTGCAACAAAACATTGGAGGCGTACCGGGCTTTTGGATTGAAAGAGGGAAACGCCTTACAGCTCGCCGGGCTGAAAGTGTTGCTCGCCAGCGCCCGCACTGCGGCGCGCGGCATCACACAGGGCCGGAACACCGGGAATACTTTCATGCTGGGAGGTGTGTTCGTGATTGATGCGTGCGGCGTCATCCGCTTTGCCGATTACGACGAATACGCCGGCGATCCTCCCAACTTCAGCGACATCCTGGCGGCGGTTAAGCAACTCTCCGTCGCGTAGTTGTGTCCACGTTTCAGTACGCCTTCACCGTGCGCGCGCCGCTGGCCGCCGTCGCTGAGTTTCATCATGACGCGCGCGTGCTTAAACGCCTCTCGCCGCCGCCGATGTTCGTGCAACTGCATCGCGTTGAGCCATTAGGTGAGGGCGCTATCGCGGACTTCACGTTATGGCTGGGGCCTATACCGATCCGCTGGGTGGCCGTGCACTCGAACGTCAGCACCCTCAACGGCTTCACTGATACACAGCAGCGCGGCCCGCTCCGTTACTGGCGGCACACGCATCGCTTCGAGGCCCTCGACGCTGACACGACCCGCGTGAGCGAGCACATTGTGTACGACTATCACCCCGGTCTGACCGGAGTGGTCGCACGCATATTGTTCTCGTCGCCTGGATTGATGTTCTTGTTTTGGTATCGTAGTTGGGTCACGCGCCGTATATTAGAGCGGTTTC
>JBQTJD010000856.1:0-3635 GCA_052387475.1 Anaerolineales bacterium
TTCACACGTTCCACTACCCCTGAGCAGATGGCTTGCAGTAGCAGCGGCTGTCCGCTCGTGGCCGCGATAATTCGGTCAATAGCATCGGACTCGTAATTCAGCGGAAAATCTTCCCACGGTTCGGTAATCAATTCGTACGCGGCCTCGCGTGTGAGACAATCCACCTTAATGACGCGAGCGATAGACATGAGTGGATCCCAGTAGTCACGCCGCATCTCGTCCAACCGGTGCGAGCCGGCCAGCACTACGACGAAGCGCGGATGGTGATGCATGACATTTCGGAGCTGGCGCATCAAATCCAGCGGGAAGACGCCGTCTTTTAGTTTGTCCTCGGCCATCTCGAATTCGTCGAGCATGAGCACCACCCACTTATCCTCAGGCACGGCGGCCTCGGCGGCTTCAATGAATTGGCGGAAGGCGAGGAACGGCTCTTCGCTATAGTCGCGATGCCCCACGGTGGGCATGGTCAGCCCGGCTTTACGCAACTGTGCGGCGATGGAATCGGCCAAGCTGTAGAGGAACGCGCCGACATGGTTGACGGCAGCCACAGTCTGCAAATCCAGAAAGAGTGGCAGATAGGTCGGGCCGAGGTTGGCCTCCATATGCAGAAGGATGGAGGTCTTGCCCATGCGCCGCTGGCCGTAGAACAGGATGGATTGTTTGACCTGCTGATTGCTCCACACGCGCCGCACTTCGTTATAAATATCCTCGCGCCCCTTGAACAACCGCCCCCGCTGGCCGCGTAGCGCCGGTCCGACGATGTAGTTGTTGGGGATGCCGTGGATTGCCTGCAGAGCGACCAATTCCTGCTGTTCGGACGAAATCAGAGAGCGCCAGTTTTGGACGACCAGGCCAATATAGAAGTCATCCGGCCCAGGTAAGTCCGGAACTTGCTTTTCAGCTTCGGATAGTCCGAATTGTGCGCGCGCTAAAGCATCGCGTTTGGCCAGAGTGGCCGTCAACTGCTGGTACGCTCGCATATCCGCGCCCACTTTGCCCAATTGACGCAAGGTCTCTAGCGAGTCCGCCCGCAGGGGTTCATTATTTAATTCAGCCAGCCACAGCAGTTCGCTCTCAGCTTTCGCAATATCGGCCTCATGCTCATAACCGAGAAACACGCGGATCGTATGGAAGAGTTGATAAATTTCGTCTGCATGCAGTGGGCATTCCAAAGAAATGGCTGACTGCCCATCACGAATCGCTTGCAAATGATCCAGCGCTTCATCCAATGTCTGCAGCGTCTTCTCAATCTCTGGCTCGGCCCGCCTTTGAGCTGCTTCCCCAGTTCGGGGCGATGGCGTTTGGGTTTGGACGACGCCACGTTCCAAAATACTGCCAGCGATACTCGCCCGCGAAACTAGATGCTGATGATGAAAAACATAGCTGCGTAAACTCCCGCGTTTGGGCAGGGCCCAAAAGACACGATAGGGGTCACGACCAGCAAAGTCGCTCAACGCCTGCACTGCTGCGAGCGTATGATTGGTGTACCTGCCCAAATACGCCGCAGCTCTTACACCTTGCCGCCAGTTGAGTTTGGCGATATGGCACAATGCCGCCGTTTCAAACGGCAGCGGCAAGAGCATCTCCCGATCAAAATAAAGCCGGTCGAAGGTTTTGAGGGCTGCATCAAGATCATGTTGCTTTCGGATGCGTTGATATGCCAGCATCGCCACCACACTTTCTATAGGATATAGCGGGAGACGTAGATACAACACAACGAATAGTGTCGCAAGCAGGACTCCAGCTCGCAAGTCGGCCATCCACCACCCAAGGCCGAGTGCTAGTAGGATGCACATCGCCAGCAAAAAAAGAACAGTCAAGATTAGATTGCTATGCACAGAACCAGGTTTGCGCACGCGCTCCACGATAGCAAGCATGACGCCAGCAACTATTATTGATGCAAAAAAACTAAGCGGGCCAATCAGCAGCGCGATGCCTAAGCCAGCCAATAGACCAAGCCAACCACCCACGCTGCGTACCACACCACTAATCACGCTAAACGCCACGCTACCCGCCACGCTACCCGCCACGCCAAATGCCACGCTAACCATCGCGCCACCTGTCATATCAACTGTCATACCAAATGCCACACTGACCGCCACGCCCACCGCGATTCCAAACGCCACACCACCTGTCACACCGCCTGCCACACCACCTGCCGCGCCAACAGCCACGCCACTCGTCACGCCAACAGCCACGCCACTCGCTACGCCACCCGTCGCACCAATCGCCATACCTGCTACCGCCCCAATCGCCACGCCAAACATTAATCCCAAGACAGCACTGCTGTATGTGACCGAAACCCCAAAGAGTTCCGCCATGGCGAGCAGGCCAAAAACAACGGCGATGGATGCTACAAATGCTTGACCAACCGTCGCACGGAGGCGCTCATTTTGAAGCATGACTCGCGCAGCCCGCCGACCCGTTGCGCTCTCATCATCCCCTGCACACCATCGGACGTAGTCATCTAGCCAATCATGATTCAAGAAAACCCAGTACAGCAACCGCATGTAGTCCAGCGGGTTGATGAGCGAGAGCGGCCGGACAAAGGTAGGGGCTAGGCTGTGCGGCGGTTGGGGCGAGATGGGCGGTGGAGTCATGATGAAAGACCAGTGGCGGCGACACTAATCCGGAGATAAGCGCTTGAGCAGAAAGTTCACACCAATCCGCCCAAGCTACCCACCAGCGCAATGCCGGCGGTCACCATCAGTCCCAATTGGCGAATGAAGGGCACGACCGTCACCGCTATCGAGTCGCTGTCACTAATCTGTGCAACGTCGGGCCGGGCAACGCGCACCCGAAACACCACGGGCTGGTCATCGGGCCGCTGGCTCACGATGAACGTAAGCGGCACTGTGGCGCGGGCGCCGGGAGACAGCTTTTCCACATGTGCGCTAGCGCCCTTCTCTCCGGCCATCACCGGCGGGCCTGGCTCAAACACCAAACTTACGGTCGCAGTGAGCGGCTCGCCGCTGATGTTCAGCACAGTCACCTGTACTGTGGCTACATCATCCACTGAAAGAAATTGTGGGGCCTGATATCCCACGGCCACGCCAGCGACGGCCGACGGCTGAGGCGCTACATCGGTGCGCGGATATATGAACCAGAACCATAACAGTGCGACGGCAACGACCGTCAACACCACGACTATCAACACAAACGAACCGCGCTGCCAGAATAGAGGTGTCGGGGAGGGCTCTTTGACTTGCCGGACATTGAAGGTCCGCGGCCACTTCACTGCCAGAGGCGTGGTGAGTTGAACTTGTACGGGCTGTGCGTTTGTGGATTGTCCCACCTTGCCCGTGCGTCTAGCCATACCGCTTCACGCGACCAAAGGCGGCATAGATCGTCAGCGCGGCCAAAGCCAGCACCGCGCCCAGCCCCACACCCCAGGCTTCTCGAAATGCCATCGAGAAGAAGACCACCGTAGAGGAAATGAAGACAAGCAACGGGAAGATGGCCGAAACCCAGGCGGGTCGTCGAGACCCGACATCCTCAGGTTTATGCTCCGGCCACAGTTCATTCGGTTCCTCGTTCACCGGTGCGGGCCGTCCGTTGACCGGTTTGCCGGTGGTGTGGCGTAGGGCATCGGCATAACCAGCCTCGGCGCGCGTCCAATCCAGGTTGGCCTCCAC
>JBQTJD010000857.1:0-9869 GCA_052387475.1 Anaerolineales bacterium
CCAGCGCCCACTTTGCCGCCGCCAACCGATACGGTCGTCGTTGCGCCGACAAACACTGTTGCACCGGCGCTCCCGACTGCCACGCAAGCGCCGGCCAGCACAGCCACGGCCACACCACCCACCGAAACGCCCACACCTGTTTCAACCCCGGCCGCCACTGTGCCACCCACGCCCGACCCGAATGAAGGCGTGGGCGATGTCATCTACAGTGACAAGCTGGATGGCGCCGGCGGTTGGAACTGGACTTTTGTGGATGACGCCAGCACTTTTGGCGTTTCACGCGAACAGCAACAGCTGAATGCGGTCGCAAAGAAGAGTGGCACCTGGCGCTTTGTCATCAGCCCCGATACGCTCCGGCTGAGTGATCAACAGATTCGGGTGAACGTACGAGCCAATGTGTGCGCCGAGAATGACGAGTATGCACTGCTCTTTCGCGGCAATGTGGATGCGGCTGGTATTTACAGTTTCTACGCCTTCAAGCTGCGTTGTGACGGCTCGGCGAAGCTCGATCTGCTGCGGGGCACCGACACTTTCGTCATCGTGGATTGGATGAAGTCAGAGGCGATCAAAGCCGGCGCGGAAGCTGACAACGCCCTCACCGTGTGGGCGGGCCAGGATCAACTGCGGTTCTATGCCAACGATCAGTATTTGTTCTCGGCGCAGGACGCGCGGCTAACCAGCGGCTTCTACGGCTTCTATCTCTTTGACCGCACCAACGGCAACATGTCGGTCAGTTGGAAAAACCTGGAAGCCCGCAGCGTAACAGCCCCTTGAGCGGCTGCGACCTTGAGGAACCCGGCTTCGTAAATGGAAGCCGGGTTTCTTTTTTGTGAATGCTAGAATGCCTGACATGGAAACGCAACCTCCCAACTGGCTTCACTGGGGCCGCAAGATTCAGGCCATCTCCCAAATCGGGTTGACGTACGCCGAGAACGAGTGGGATCGCGGGCGCTATCAGCAACTCCATGACCTTGCCGTGGATATTTTCACTACACACACAAACGCACCGGTAGAACGCGTCCGCGAGTGGTTCGCTATACAGCCCGGATATGCCACGCCCAAAGTAGATGTGCGTGGCGCGTGCTTCCGTGACGGGAAGGTGCTGCTCGTGCGCGAGAAGTCCGATGGAAGGTGGTGTCTGCCCGGTGGTTGGGCCGATGTGGGTGACGTGCCCTCCGAAGCGGCGATGCGTGAAGTTCTGGAGGAGGCCGGATTCGGGTGCGTGGCCCGCAAGGTCATTGGTGTGTTCGATGCCAACCGCAGCGGGCAGCCCATCTCAGCCTATCACGCCTTCAAGGTCATTTTCCTGTGCGACCTCACTGATGGCGTCGCCAACCCCGATCACGAAATCGCCGAAGTGTCCTTCTTCGCGCGCGAGGCCTTGCCCGAGTTGTCGGCCCACCGCACCGGCCCGCATCATCTCGCGGAGTGCTTTCGGCATCTGGACGACCCAACGCGGCCCACGGCCTTTGATTGACGCCAATAGATGCAACATCCTGAGTAAAAAACGCGCTGCACTCGTTGAGTGCGGCGCGTTCGTATTCCATCTTGAGAACTCGCGAATCAGGCCTTGTCGGCCACCCGCCGCCGCGCGCCCACCGCGGCTTGGATCATCAGGAACTCACCGACGTTGTCGAGCGTGAGCAGGCCAACCAACTGCCCGCCCGTGAGGACGGGTACCATCCGTGCCTGGGCAGACTGCATGCGAACGAAGAGCGGTTCGAGCATCTCGGACGGATCGGCAACGAAGAATTGATGCTGCATTACTTCCGCCACACGCGCGCCTGTGCCGCGCTGCGCGAGAGCGCCGAACAAGTCGTGCCGCGTAAGCACGCCCACCACACGTCCATCATCCACCACTGGGAAGTCCTCCTGTGAGCCGGCCATGATCAAGTCCGTCGCCCGCAACAACGGATCGAACTGGCTCACAGTGCGGAAATCGGTGAGCATGGCGCGGTTCACGGGGATGCCGCCGAGGGCGGTCTTCATCTGCACCATGCCGGCCTCCTGTGAGGCCGCCATCCATACAAAGAAAGCGACGAATAGCAGGAGCGGATTGCTGAACAACCCGATAAAACCAAACAGCAACGCCATCCCCTGCCCAAGCATGGCCGCGATTTGCGTCGCGCGCGTGTAATCCATCTTCATCGCCAGCAAGGCCCGCAGCACGCGCCCGCCATCCATTGGGAACGCCGGCAGCAGGTTGAAGAGCACGAGCGAGATGTTCACGTACATCAACCGTTCCAGAAACGGCCCCTCGACCAGCCCCATCTGAAAAACGGAAGTCAGTTGCCCCGTCACGAATAAATAGACAAAGAGCACGACGGCGATGACGACGTTGACGGCCGGGCCGGCCAGCGCCACCCACAATTCCTGGATGGGCTTTTCGGGCATCCGCTCAAGACGGGCCACGCCGCCAATGGGGTAAAGCGTGATGTCGCGGGTCGGGATGTTGTAGCGGCGCGCGGTCAGCGCGTGGCCATATTCGTGTAACACCACACACCCAAACAACGCCAAGATGTACGCCACCCCTTCAACCGCCCCGGCCACCGTGCCTGTGTTCCAGTAAGCGGTGAGGCCGATAAAGCCAAGCAACAATAAAAATGTGAGGTGGATATTGACATCAATGCCGGCAAACCGGCCGAGCTTGAGAGACCAGTTCATCAGAGTATTCCTTTCATAAATGAACACTCACACTTTATGGCGTGTGTATTAGAAATCCGTCACTGGAAAATGAGTTGGGGCTAAGAGCTTAGCCGAGGTGTGATATAGTTATTGGCATCGTAGTTAAGTCTGTGCCGCCAGCCTGCTTACGGTTTGGCGGCGTTTTTATCGGCGTGAGCCGATGGTCAGGAGACCACCCATGGCTGTGAAACTGTATGTTGGCAATCTCGCCTACGCCACCACGGAAGATGATTTGCGCACCTTATTCGCTCAGGCGGGGTCGGTGACCTCCGTCGCGGTCATTAAAGACCGGGACACTGGTTCATCGAAAGGCTTTGGCTTTGTCGAAATGGGTTCACCCAGCGAGGCCCAAAAGGCTATTAGCATGTTTAACGATTTTCAACTGGGCGACCGCCAACTGAAAGTGAACCCGGCCCGCCCGCGTGAAGAGCGCGGCCCCGGAACCGGAGGCAACTTCGGCGGTGGCGGCGGTTACGGTGCTGGTGGACGCGGCGGCAACCACAAGCGCCGGGGCGGCAACACGCGGCGCAATTACTAAACTCCGAGTTGATTAACGGGAAGTATGTCAACGGATGAACCAATTTTTCAGCGTAATCCGTTGACCAACTAACGTAACCACAATTGGGATTCGCACAAATGGAACGAGCCATGGCGTTCAAGGTCGGCGACACAGTCGTTCTTTCAGATCACGGTGTGGGCAAAGTGGTGCGACTGGAAGAAAAGCGCTTCGCGGGTGCGGCTATGCGTCTGTATTATGAAGTCAATACGGCTCGCAGCACCATCTGGGTGCCAGCCGACCAGAGCGCCACAGCGGCTCTGCGCGCCCTTATCACGTCGGCCGAGTTGCCGCGCTACCGCCGCATCCTCACCAGCGCGCCAGCCGAACTCGATGCCGACCGGCGTCAGCGCCAACTCGCAGTGACCCAACGTCTGCGTCAAAACACTTTTCAATTGTTGTGTGAAGTGGTGCGCGACTTGTCGGCCCGGGGCTGGCGTAAATCCTTGAACGAAACCGACATGCTGTCGCTGCGCAAAGCGCGTGAAAGTTTGTGCAATGAATGGTCCACCGCTGCCGGTATCCCTTTGGCAGATGCCATTCACGAAGTGGACGACTTGCTCGCGCAGGCCAAACAGACCCACGCAGCCTGAGAAACAAAAAGCCCCGTCGCATTCAGCGACGGGGCTTTCGTTTACGGTCGGGCGCTTACGCCTTCACGACGTCAGCAGCCTGCAATCCCTTGGGACCCTTTTGGATGGTGAACTCCACCCGGTCACCCTCTTGCAAGTTGCGGTAGCCTTCACCGGCAATGGCCGAGAAATGCACGAACACATCCTCGCCGCCTTCGTGGGCGATGAAGCCATAGCCCTTGTTGGCATTGAACCACTTCACTGTACCGATTTTCCGCTCTGTCATTGTTTGCCTCCTTCTGGCAAAAGAAAAAAGTTGAAGCTGCCAGTCGGTTCCATCGCTTGCACAAACAAAAACGGCCCGCGCTCGTTGCGCGTGCCGTCGTCTTTACAGCCAAAGAGAACTTCCGAGCATCTTACTGCGCTGACTGTAACAGACTGCGCGCAAAACGTCAAGGCCTGCATCTTCGACTTCCGGAATTTCTCCAGTGGGTCTGTCGGCTGGTCATTTAGGCAGCAGGCGTTTCTCGTTACCAATAGCCGGTCGCTGTCAGCGAAACGAGATTAGGAAAAGTCCCGGTCTTGCCTACGCCAGATTCAGGATTTGTGTTATAGTGTCAATGTCGTGAACGAGGATTTGCGTGTGTGCCCGCCGCCAACCCGGTTCCGGAGTGGCGGCTTTTTAATTCGGCCCAATCGGCCAGGAATGTGAAATGACCACGAAACTTTTTGTTGGCAACCTACCCTACAACTCCACGGAGGATGAGCTGCGCACGTTGTTCGCGCAGGCCGGCGACGTCACCTCAGTCGCCGTCATCAAAGACCGGGATACGGGCAAGTCGAAAGGCTTTGCCTTTGTGGAAATGGGAAGCCAGGCTGAGGCCGAGAAGGCGGTCAGCATGTTCAACGATTACAACCTCGGCGACCGGGCCATCAAAGTGAACCCGGCCCGCCCGCGCGAGGATCGCGGCCCCGGCGGGGGTGGCGGCTTTGGCGGCGGCGGCCGCGGTGGTGATCGCGGGCGCGGCGGCGGCCGCGGCGGTGATCGCGACCGCCGTGGTGGTGGCGGCGGCGACCGCCGGCGCTTCTAATCGCGCGTCGTTTTTTCACTACAATCGTTGTGCCGAAATGCCTCGGCCAGTAGGTTGGCCGAGGCTTTGTGTTGGGTATCGCCAGACAGTGTTTTATGCAGATCGAACGGACTGACCTTCGCAATATCGCCATCATCGCTCACGTTGACCATGGCAAGACCACGCTAGTAGATGGCCTATTGCGGCAGGCGCATACCTTTCGCGACAACGAGCACGTGGCCGAACGTGTGATGGACTCCAACGACCTCGAACGCGAGCGCGGCATCACCATCTTCGCCAAGAACGCGGCTTTCATCTACAAAGGGATCAAAGTCAACATCGTCGATACACCCGGCCACGCCGACTTCGGCGGTGAGGTGGAGCGGGTGATGAACATGGTGGACGGCGTGCTGTTGCTGGTGGACGCCGCCGAAGGCCCGATGCCGCAAACGCGCTTCGTGTTGCGTAAGGCATTGGAAATGAAGCACAAGGTCATCGTCGTCATCAACAAAGTGGATCGCAAAGACGCGGTACCCGCCGACACACTCAACAAAACCTTCGATCTCTTTATCGAACTTGGCGCGAGCGACAATCAGGCCGACTTCCCCATCATCTACTGCAACGCGCTGACGCAACAGGCCGGCTTCACCGTCGAACTTTCGCCGGATTATCAGCCGCTGTTCGAAGCCATCCTGCAACACATCCCCGCGCCGAAGGTTGATCTCGACGCGCCGGCGCAGATGCTCGTCACCACTCTCAGCTACGACGACTACAAAGGGCTGATTGCCGTGGGTCGCATCTTCAACGGCAAGCTGCATAAAGGACAGCTGGTGGTGCGGATTGATCATGAAGGGCGCGTGCATCCGTATCGCCTCACTTATTTATTTGTATTTCAAGGCCTGATCAAAACAGATGCCGACGAGGCTTCGGCGGGCGACATTGTGGCGGTGGCCGGCATGGATGAGGCGCACATCGGCGATACGGTTGCTGATCCCGAAAATCCGGTCGCGTTGCCCGGCATTCGCGTGGAGCCGCCCACCGTACGGATGACATTCGGCGTTAACACCTCCCCCTTCGGCGGGCGCGAGGGCAAGTATGTCACCTCCCGCCAGATCCGCGAACGGCTGTATCGCGAACTTGAGCACAATGTCTCGCTGCGCGTGGAGGACACCGATCAGGCCGACAAGCTCCTCGTCAGCGGGCGCGGCGAACTACATCTTGCCATTTTGATCGAGACCATGCGACGCGAGGGCTTCGAACTGGAAGTATCGCGGCCCGAGGTGATCATGATGCGCAGCGCGAACGGCGACATGCTGGAGCCGTTTGAGGAAGTGCACGTCGAGGTGGCCGAAAGCCACATGGGCACAGTGATCGAAATGCTCGGCAAACGCCGCGGACAGATGACCAACATGACCAACGGCGGCGACGGCTCGGTGTACATGACCTACATCGTGCCAACGCGCGGGCTGCTTGGCTTCCGCTATCAATTCCTCACCGCCACGCAGGGCACCGGGCAGATGCACTCACTGTTCTACGACTATCAACCCTATGCCGGCGACATCGAGCAGAAGGAACTGGGCAGCGTCGTCGCCATCGAGCCGGGCACGGCCACGGCCTACGCCATTCGCAATGCCGAGGAACGTTCGATGCTCTTCATTGATCCGGGCACCGAGGTGTATGAGGGCATGGTCGTCGGCCAGCATGTGCGGCCCGAAGATTTGCTGTACAACATCGCCAAGAAAAAGCAGCTCACCAACGTGCGCGCGGCCCGCGCCGAGATTCTGGTGGCGCTCACCCCGCCGCGCCGCATGAGCCTCGATGAGTGCATCGAATACCTCAGCGACGACGAGCTGCTCGAAGTCACCCCGCAGAGCCTGCGCCTCCGCAAGCGCATCCTCAAGAACGAAAACCGCGTCCGCCAGCAGAAACGCGCCGAGAAGGCGCTGGAAGAGGCGTGAGAGAGTGAACGGCCTTTTATTTTCGTATACTGGAATTGACAGACTTGGTTCGCGAGTTACAATGTGAAGGCTGCTTGATTGATGCTACGCTAGACTGGCATGCTCCACCTCCCTGTAAAAGCATGGCCGAGAGCCGTTTTGCCCTCCTGATCACCAGCCACGATTACGCCGACCCTGGTCTGCACAAACTTATCGCGCCCTCTCAGGATGCCCTGGCCCTGGAACGCGTGCTGAAAGATATCGCTATTGGCGGATTCGAAGTCCGTACCCTGCTCAACCAACCCTCGCCCCTTGTTTTTGAGGAAATCGAGGCATTTTACGTGGACCGGCGCAAGGATGACCTGACTCTGCTTTACTTTTCCGGCCACGGCGTTAAGGACATTGATGGGGAATTGTATTTTGCGATGGCCAATACGCGCCTCAACCGCATACGCTCTACGGCAATCAAGGCTCATGACGTGAATGCCCTCATGCGGCGGAGCAGGGCGCAAACGAAATTACTCGTGCTGGATTGCTGTTACAGCGGAGCGTTTGCCCTGGGGATGACAGTCAAGTCAGCCCAGTATCTCGCCGAGCGTGATTACTTTGAGGGGCGTGGCACAGCCATCCTTACGGCATCCAGTGCGATTCAGTATGCGTTTGAAGGCGAGGCAGTGACCGGTGAAGGTACACAATCTGTGTTTACCCGAGTGTTGATCGCTGGCATTGAAAGCGGTGCGGCCGACCTGAACGGCGACGGTGTGATCACCTTTGATGAAGTGTACGAGTACATTGATGGCCACGTGCGTCAGGTAGCGCCTCAACAGGAGCCACGAAAATGGGAACTCGACGTTCAGGGACAGATCGTGCTTGCCCGCAATCCGAGCGCGACGACTTCCTTGCCGACAGAATTAGTGGACGCGCTGAAAAACCCTCTACCGCGTGTCCGCGAAGTTGCCATTGAAGATGCAGCCCAATTGCTGCGTGTAAATGACGCCTCCCTTGCCAAGGTGGCACAAAGAGAATTGGAAACCCTGGCGAGCCAGGACATTGATGATCGTATCCGTGCAGTGGCGAGCACTGTGCTGGCCTCTCTGGCCCCCGACATTCGTATGCCCGATGTGAAACTTGTCAGTCTGCCCGATCATTCGTCGGTGATTTGGTCGCGCGCTCCAGATGAGGTCGTCCTTGAGCAGCCTTGTCACCTAGAGCTGAGACACATTCCGGCGGGCGAGTTTCTCATGGGAAGTGATCCCGCTAGAGATAACGACGCTCAACTCGCCGAACAGCCGCAACAGCGTGTGTATGTTTCCGAGTTTTATATCGGCCGCTTCCCTGTCACAAACGCACAATACGCGATCTTTGCTGAAGCAACACAGCGACAGTTCAACCCACTGGCCCAACGGAGCAATCACCCTGTCATCGGTATCAGTTGGGAGGAAGCGAATGAATTCTGTGAGTGGTTCACCCAGCAGACCGGTCAACTGTTTCGCCTGCCGACCGAAGCCGAATGGGAAAAGGCAGCCCGTAGCGCCGATGGGCGCCTTTATCCCTGGGGCGATGAACCGCGTTACATAGGCTCTGCCGACCTTGATGGCGACACGGTGGCAGTGGGCCTATCATCTCCCACAACTGATAGTCCCTATGGCATGGCAGATGCTAGCGGCAATATTTGCGAATGGTGCACAGACTGGTACCGCGAAACGGAATACTCCGAGAGAACGGGTAGCCTGGTGAGGGATCCACGCGGCCCACGAGAGGGTCGAAGGCGTATGCTCCGGGGAGGTCTCACTCTGGGCAGCTTTGGCGTAAGATGCGCTGATCGTTTTTGGCCCACGGCTGCTAATCGGCGAAAACAGATTGGTTTTCGAGTCGCGGCCTTTATCCTCCAAAAAGGCAATCCGATAATCTTAACGCGGCGCGAAGAGCCATAAGGAAACGAAAAGGGAGGCAGCGGAAGAACATGAAATTCAATACCCGGCCCGTCCTGACCCTGGACATTGTGGATTTTTCAGAGATGAGCACCGATGCGCAGATCGCGGCCATCCGTCTGCTAATCCAATGGCTTCATGAAGCCATCCCGCCGGAGCACAACAATGAATTGAGTCGTCTCTGGAGCCCGGCCGGTGATGGAGGCTCCATTACCTTTCTCACGGATATCAAACCCTCGTGGAAAACGGCCATAGCACTTAATCAGCTAGTGAAAGAACACAATCAAAAGCATCCTTCCACTCAGCCGATTCAACTCAGGCTGGGCCTGCACTCCGGAAGTGTGGTTGAGGAGAAAGACTTCGATAATCGAGTGAACGTGTGGGGCCCAGGGATCAATACCTCCGCACGTGTGGCTAGCCTGGCGAAGCCCGGTCAGATCGTTGCATCCAAGAAGTACGTTGAGGAAGCTGATCTGGCGCGACGGCACGAAGACGTCGTGCCAATTGGCAAGTGGTGGACAAAGCACTACAAGTCTATCGAACTCTACAACATCAACATTGAAGGTGCGGGAATACGGCCAGAGGAAGTAGACATCTGGTATGGCCCATTCCACTACCCGCTTCAGCAAGCAATTGAGACCTATGAGGCGATGTTAGACGAGTTGCTTGACGCACGTGAGCGGGGTTTTCGGATTGCAGTAGTGGCTAAGCGGTTGCTTGATATTGATCCACGCAATCGGGCGGCCAAACTGGTTCTCGAGGCGCTTTCCAAAAAGACCGTAGCGAGGCCATCCGAACTCAAGGGCAAAGACCTCCATGACGACTTCCTGTCGCCTCTTTCACCTGCCGCCTTGAATTACTTCTTCTCCAACGCGAAATTTCGGTCGTTCCGCAAGGATGAAAATGTAGTTAAGGAAGGCGATATAGCCGACTCAATGATGATGGTCGTCTCTGGTAAAGTCGGCCTATTCTTCAAAGTCCGAGGTGGTTCATCCCAAGATTTATCGCCGGGCAACGAGAACCAGGACACAGGGGTAACTTTGGAAGAAGGTGAAATTATCGGTGAGATGGGCCTATTTAGCCCAGGAAACAAACGCACGGCGACGGTGAAAGCGCTC
>JBQTJD010000858.1:0-5215 GCA_052387475.1 Anaerolineales bacterium
GCCTCGGGCACATGCCAAACATGGAAGCGCCGGAGCGCTTCAACCCGTTAGTGATGGAGTTCTTGCGGAAGCAGGCTTGAAGCCGTTTGTCTTTTTGAATCAGAGTGAAATAGCCCACCATGTCAAAACGTGTGCCAATACCACCGATGTCTCGCCAAGGCTATCAACCGGATCCGATACTTGAGGCACGGCTGGCTGCCGCTCGCGGCGGCAATCACGAGGAGTTCAGTCGCCTCATCGAACCTTATCGCCGCGAACTGCAAGTACATTGCTATCGCCTGCTTGGCTCATTCCACGATGCCGAAGACCTGACCCAGGAAACATTGCTCCGCGCCTGGCGCAAGCTCGATACTTACGCTGGCCAGGCGTCATTACGCGCGTGGCTTTATAAAATTGCAACCAATGCCTGTCTGGACGAACTCAAGAAGCGACCACGGCGCGCATTGGTTCAGGCGTCGCACCCGTCCACCGATCCACAGGCGCCTCTTGCGCCGCCCATCGTGGAACCGGTCTGGCTGGAGCCTTATCCGGATGAATGGCTCCCCGAAGCGACCGCGGCGGGTCCGGAGGCGCGCTATTCCGCCCACGAAAGTATCTCGCTCGCTTTTTTGGCCGCACTCCAGATTCTGCCGCCACGCCAGCGCGCCATTTTGATCCTGGGCGATGTGTTGGATTGGCGCGCCAGCGAAGTGGCCGAGCTATTGGGGCTGACGGTCTCGGCGGTGAACAGCGCGCTGCACCGCGCCCGGGTCACTTTGGCCGCTCAATATGGCCGCGACGATGGGCACGATCCGGCTCGGTCCATGCCGGCTGATGCTCAGCTGCGGACCTTGCTCAATCAATATGTCCAGGCATGGGAGACAGCCGACATTGCCAGACTAGTCGGACTTCTAAAAGAGGCGGCTGTGTTCGCAATGCCGCCAACGCCCTCCTGGTATGCGGGGCGCGACAATATCGGACAGTTCGTGGGCTTGACAATCTTTGCCGAAGCCTCCCCGCTGTTTGCGGGCCAGGCCACCGGACGCTGGCGCTTGCAACCAGCCCGTGTGAATGGGCAGCCGGCCTTTGCCGTGTATCAACGCGACGACGCGGATGCGGCGATCACCTATCGCGCGTTCGGGTTACAGGTGTTGACGCTCGAGACAGAAGGTATTGCCGCGGTCACCAGTTTCATGAATCCACAACTGGTGATCGCTTTTGGCCTGCCTGCCGAAATAAAACCCTGAGCCGAAGCAGTGCTTCGGCTCAGGGTCGGATATGTAGCGTTAGCCCGCTTGCCCTGGCATTGGCACTAGGCCAAGCTGCTGCATGATGCCCAACTGATCGAAGTCCGCCCAATGCTCCACGATTTTGCCCCCGGCGAGGCGGTAAATCGAAATCCCGGTGACCGTGTATTTCTTGCCGGTAGCCGGATTGCCCATGAAGGGCCCGGTGTTGGTGGCGCTCAACGTCCAGCGCTCGACGACCTTATCTCCCTCGGCGATCAAATCTTGTGTCGTCGTCTTGCTATCGGGGAAAGCGCCAGCCAGCCCCTGATGGGCCATCTTGCCGCCCTCCAGGCCTTGCGGCAGACCGGGCAAGAGATTGTGGCTGACGAGGTCTTTGGCCACAATTTGGTCGAGTTCGTTCAGGTTCCCTTGAGTGTGGATCGTCCGATAGCGCTGCACGATCTTCTTGTTCTCTTCGGTTGACATGCGATAGCTCCTTGAGTAGTTTGGAAAAATTGGTTCCGATGTATAAGACGACCGCTGGAGCCAAAACTGTGCGCTGTCAGCCAAAAGATTCCGGGTATAGTTGTCGCCTGCCAACCGCTAACCGTTGCCCGTTATGATCCACTACGAAGCCGTCATCGGTCTCGAAATCCACATTCAACTCAACACGCGCACAAAAATCTTCTGCGGCTGCCAGGCCGACTCGTGGGCGGCGCCGCCCAACAGCAACATCTGCCCGGTGTGTTGCGGGCTGCCGGGCGTGCTACCCGTGCTCAACCGTGCCGTGGTGGAGAAAGCGGCGCTGCTCGCCGCCGCCACGCACAGCGACATCCGCGCCGAAAGTTTCTTTGATCGCAAAAATTACTTCTATCCCGATCTGCCAAAGGGCTACCAAATCACGCAATACGACGCCGCCATCGGGCATGACGGTTATTTTGACGTGCATCTGCCCGACGGCACGGCCAAGCGCGTGACACTGCACAAAATGCATATGGAAGAAGATGCAGGCAAGACGAAGAATGACCCACAACGTGATGTGCGGCTGATTGACATGAACCGCTGCGGCGTGCCGCTCATCGAAATGGTGACCGGCCCCGACCTGCGCTCCGCCGACGAGGCCGCCCACTGCCTCACGCAACTGCGGCAACTGCTGCGCTGGCTCGATGTCTCCGAAGCCAACATGGAGCGCGGACAATTGCGTTGTGACGCCAACGTGTCGATCCGGGAAGTGGGCAGCAGAGTGCTCAACCCCAAGACCGAGATCAAGAACGTCAACAGCATCGAAGCCGTGCGGAACGCCATTGAGACCGAGATCGCGCGGCAGATTGACGAAGTAACCGCCGGCCGGCGCGTGGCGGCGTGGACGTTGGATTGGGATGATGACACGCAAACGCTGAAGAAGATGCGGAGCAAGGAGACCGAAGCCGACTATCGCTACTTCCGCGAACCCGACCTGCTTCCGGTGCATCTCACCGAGGATTGGCGCGTGGAGGTGGTGCAGCGCCTGCCCGAGATGCCGCTCGAACGTCGCGCGCGCTTCATTACGCAATATGGTCTCTCAGAATACGACGCCCTAATGCTGACCGATGAACGCGCCTTCTCCGATTACTTTGAAGACACGGTGCGGCTCGGCGCGCCGCCAAAGATAGCAGCCAACTGGTTGATGAACGACCTGCTGCGCTTGCTCAATGATCGCGGACTGACGGTGAACGCGCTTGGTCTCACCCCGGCGCACCTCGCCGAGTTGATACAACTGGTGGAGGCCAACACTATCAATCGCGCCACTGCCGTCGGCCTGATGCCGAAAGTGCTGGAGACTGGGCGCGCACCGAAAGCGCTGGTCGAGGCCGAGGGGCTGGCGCAAATATCGGGCGATGATGCGCTGCGCGCCTTCGCGCAAGCCGTTATCGCCGAGAACCCAGCCGAGGTCGAACAATATCGCAAGAAGCCGACGTTGCTCAAATGGTTTGTGGGCCAGGTAATGAAAAAAAGCCGGGGGCAGGCCAACGCGCAAGTCGCGGAACGTATATTGACTGAGTTATTGAAATAAAAGGTGTCGAAGTGCCGGGTGTCGGGGTGTCCTCCGCATAGACGGACACCCGACACCGTGCCAACGCGAAGCGTTGGCCTGACACATTGACACTCGACACGTGACATCGAGTTCTTCCTACCTCCTCCTCAACGATCTGCGTTTCCATTATTTGGATTGGGGCGGCGAGGGCCGGCCGCTCGTACTGCTGCACGGTCTGGCGTCGAATGCCCGCATTTGGGATTTTGTTGCGCCGCAACTCGCCGCGCCCGGAAGGGGCGTGGGAGAAGCGCTTCGCGCTTCTCCAGTCGCTGGCGAAGCCAGCGCCGGGCACTTCCGCGTCCTCGCGCTCGATCAGCGCAGCCACGGCCTGACCGACCCGGCGGACGACGGTTTTAACTTCGCAGCCATCACCCGCGACCTGCACGCGTTTGTGGATACACTCCATCTCGAGCGGCCGCTGCTCGTCGGGCACAGTTGGGGCGCGAGCACGGTGCTCAATTACGCGGCGTTGCGTCCGATGAACGTCGCCGGCATCGTAATGGTGGATGGGGGGATGTTCTCGATGAGCGACGTTCCGGAGATGACTTGGGAAAAAGCGGAGGCTTTGTTGCGTCCGCCTGACCTTGACGGCATGCCGGTGGCGGAGTTTCGCGCGCGGATGCGAAACTGGCTGCCCGATGGGCTGGAGGTTGAAACCGTTGCCCCCATCGTCCTCGCCAGCTTTCGGATTGATGACGACGAGCGTCTCTATCGTCGTCTGCCCATCCCGCAGCACATGCAGATTGCGCGGGCCATCTACGAGAAAAAGACGTTTGATCTGTTTGCCCGCGTACGCTGCCCAGTGCTGCTCTGCCCGGCGGATGAGACGCCGCGCGACGAACGCAGCGCGCAGTTCCGCTCGCTCAAACACGCCGGCATTGCGCGCATCGCGCAAGTGAACGGCAACACCCACACGCGCTGGTTCCCCGACACTATCCACGACATCCCACTGCAACGCCCAACTGAGCTTGCGCATGCAATTGCGGAATTTGGATTGCAGATCATGGATTAAGGGGCCATGCCACCTCGTCACACTGTCCCGCTGCCGCGCCCGCAAGCGGTCTTTCCTTACGTCGTATTGATCCTCATTTGGGCGCTGTTTTTCTGGCGCTTCGCCGCGCCCAATCCGAGTGATCGGCTGACGTACGAGCGCGGCGACTTCTCGGAGACGTTTGGCGTCTTTCGCGACCTGACGTATCGAGCGGTCAGCGCGGGCCGCCTGCCGCTGTGGGCCGAGTGTTTGTGGTCAGGCTACCCGCTGCATGCCGACCCGCAGGCCCAGGTTTTTTATCCGCCCGCCTGGCTCACCTTCGCTACGCTGCGCGTTCTCGGCTACGGCCATTTCCCTCTGGAAGCACTCGCCGCTGAGACTGCGCTTCACTATCTTCTGCTGTCGGTCTTTCTGTATCTCTTCCTGTGTTCGCGGAAACTGCATGCGGCCGCGGCGGTGTTTGGCGCGGTGACATACACATATGGCGGATACCTCACCGGCTACCCGCCGCTGCAAACGGCGGTGTTGGACACGAATCTGTGGCTGCCGGTGGCGCTGTTGTTTGCGGCACGCCTGGCCGAGCGACCCGCGCCGCAATCCTTCGCCCCGCTCGCGGCCCCGCTCGCACTGACGCTGGCCGTCGCGTTCTTTGCAGGGCATCCACAAACGTTTCTGTTTGTCGCCCTCGTCAGCCTGAGCTATTTCACGTTTCTGTTTTTTCAGCACCATCCGACTCAACGTGTACGGTTTGTGGTATTGCTCGTCTCGCTGGTCGCATTGACCACCGCCCTCACCGCTGTGCAGTTACTGCCGTTGCTGCAATTCATCCTCAACTCCACGCGCGCCGGCCTGCCGTTTCAAAGAGCCGCCAGTGGTTTTCCGTTTCAAGACCTGGTGTCGTTTGTGGTGCCCAACTTTGTGAGCGTTTGGAATCCGCTGTAC
>JBQTJD010000859.1:0-1656 GCA_052387475.1 Anaerolineales bacterium
ACCAGGCCTTAAATGTCCAGCCCAGCAAGGTCATGACCATGTAGGCCCAGTTGCTCAGCAGCGTGTCCACGGGAGCGTGCAGCACACGCATGGCGTTCAGTTGGGCGAGCAGGTTTTCCTGATGGCAGCGGTCGTTGGCCAGGAACACCACTTGCGTGGCCGGCGTCGTCCAATCATTGGTGATGTAGAAGAAGTAGCGGTAGCGGGCCTCGTCAAACAGCACTTGCTCGCCCTTGGTGGTGAGGATGTCTTTGCGGGTGACGATCATGCGATAGGTGTGGCGGCAGGCGGTGGGGCGGTAGGCGAACTCGGCGACATGCTCGGCTTGCAGGCGCAGGGTCTTGAACTCACGCTGACGCACGACGCGATCCTTGACGTTGTCGGGTCGTTGGCGTGGTTCGGTCTTCACCTGATAACGCGGTGGGCGTTTGAGCTTTTTCCAGGCATTTTCCGGGAGATCTTGGGCCAAGTGGATGACGTTGGCCATGGCGTCGTAGCCGAAAATGAAGCGGATGCGGCCACGCTCGTGCCAGCGGTCCAGATGCTGGGTCTGGGAGAAATCGGTGTCGCCCCGCAAGAGGACGCGACAAAAGCCGGCGCGGAAACAGATGTCCAAGGCGTGATCGAATTCGGCGGCGGCGCCTTCATGCGAGGGCCGATTGCCGGAGCGATTGACCAGCGACATGACTTCGCCGGTGTTGGCCAGCGAGATGACGAGGGGATGATAGCCCCAGGTGCCGTCGTAGGCGATGTCCATGCCTTCTTTGCACTGGCCGGTGGTTTCGACGAGGCTGCCGTCGCCATCGAGGATGGCCTCGCCGAAGAACTCGGCCGGCTGTCGCTGCCAGACCTTGAGGCGGACCTTGTCGATGGCGTGGAGCAAGTCGCGGATGTTGGCTTCGGCAAAGCGGCGGCAGAAATCGCCGGCGGTGGTGGGATCGGGAATGCGGCGGGTGCCGAGGGCGTCGAGATAAACAGCGTCGTTGCGGCGGAGCTCGAGATCCTGCAGGCAGATGCCGCCGCACAGGGGGTTGTAGGCGAGATTGAGGACATGATCGGATTCGTGATAGGGCAGATGGATTTTGAGGGTATGCAGATGCTCATTGATGACCTCGGGCAGGCCGAGGCGTTGGACCATGAGATGGATGGCGCCGATGCCGCCGTGGCTGAGTCCGCGGCAGCGCTCGCTGAGATCATAGTGGATGTTACGCGCGGCAAACTGCGGCCGGTCACAGCGGGGCAGTTTGTGCTTGGCCAGCCGCCGCTGGGTCCGTCGCTTGCCGTTGCGCCAGATTCCGTATATTCTGGGAGTCACTCGAAATCCCTCCTGGATTCGTATGATGAGAAGCTCGTACTCCTCATCAAATACCGAAAAGCCAAGAGGATTTCGAGTTTTCTTGTTCTTGATCTGCAAAAGGCGAGAAATCTACGCTTGGTTAAGGCCTAGCTTTCCTCGGCCGTGCATTGTGAACCGAGAAATACGGGACCTTGTTCTTTTTGAAAGTCCTCCGATGTCAACTCTCTTCAAAATCACGATCGTACAATACTGGCTGACCAACTGCTGGCTTGATACAGACGGAAACCCATGTCCCGAGGGCACGCCAGGCGCCCGGTTTGTCAAACGCCGCCGGGTGAGGCCCGGTACGCCGGGCGCCA
>JBQTJD010000860.1:0-2559 GCA_052387475.1 Anaerolineales bacterium
TTAAAAACAAACCCCCCCCTTTTGGGGTTTCGCGCTTTACGCGGGCCCGGCCAAAAACAGGGCCAAACCCCCCGACTCCGGTAAGCGTGCTGCGATTTTGTTCCCTGACAACTCCTAAGGATTCACCAGTCGTTCGATCCTGGACTGAGCCAGCACATTGCTGAGCCACACTTCGTACGCGCGGATCAACAACGTTTGCCGCGCGGCCGGGCTGAGTGTACGGGCCGGGTCTCGCTCCAACACACGGATGAGATAGTAACCCAACTCAGCCTGGATCACTTCGCTCGTCTCACCGGGCTGCAGGGCGAAAGCGGCCTGCTCCACCTCGGGCTGAGTGAGCGTGCCGCGCGGGACCCAACCTGCATCGCCGCCGGCCACCCGTGTGCTCAAATCCAGCGAGTTGTTCACCGCCAGCGTCGCAAAATCCGCGCCGGCGCGCAGCTGGTCAAGCAGGCTGCGGGCGGTGGCCTCATCGGCCACGAGGATGACGAGCGCGTGCACCTGCTCCGCCGTTTCGCCCACTGGCTCGGTGACTTTGGCCGCCATGCGCGCCCGCAGCAGGTCACGTCGCAGCGCCTCCCGAAACGAGTCTTCCGTGTAGCCATTGGCCGCCAGCCAGGCCGCGTAGGCTTCGGCGCTGCCCTGCCCCGTTTGAACGTTGGCGATCTCGGCCTGCACTTCTTCATCGCTCACCACAAGCCCGGCGGCCACGGCGGCCTGCTCCACCGAGGCCTGTTCGATGAGACTCTGCAAGACCCGTGCCGCGCAATCGGGGAAGGCGTTGGCACTCTCACAGCGTTGCATCTCGGCTTGATACACGGCCAGCGAAATGGGCTGGTCGTTTACCCGCGCGGCGAGCGGCTCCGCTGTGGGGGTGGGCGTGCCCGGGATGGGAACAGCGATCGCAGGCGTCGTCGCCAGCGGCAAGCTGGTGGGCGGTGCGGGAAGTGTGATGGGTTCCGTCTGGCTGCAAGCGGCCAACGGTAGCAGCAGTATCGCCAGCCATCGTCTTAACATCGGCAGGCGATTATACACGTGGGGAGAGGGGGCGCAACAAAGGTGCAATGTCACTCGCAGGGAAAGTGCGAAGTCGCGGTGACATGCTCTGGCCGCCGTCCCCGGCGGCCACACTCGGACAGAACGCGCCGAGGACGGCGTGTTGAGCCAAAACTATCAACTTCAATGACTTTGCAATTGCCCTGTATGTCACTCAGCCGGGGCGTTGAGCGCAAACTCAATCGCCTGCTCCATCGTCATCGCCCTCCCTGCGGCCCAGGCTTTGGCAAAGGCGGCTTCGCCTAGTTGCTCGCGCGCCGTAGCGACGTATTGGTCGTAGCCCAGCCGGTCAATCGCGTCCAACTTCGCGCCGACCGAATCGAGTAAGGCCTGCGCCGCCCCGTACAAAGGCGCCGCGCGCTCCGGTTCTTCTTCCTTGACCGCCAAAGCCGCGAAGCCTTCCAGTCGCCAAGCGATTCCCCATTTATGCCGACCCCGCGCGATCGTCAGGCTTTCTTCAAAGAGTGCGCGTGCTTCCTCATAATTCCCTTGGCGGAGGGCCTGATACCCCAAATAACCAAGTGGCGTCGTAACATTCCATGTGTCGCCCGCCTCCCGATATAACGCCACGCTCTCCTCATACAAAGAGCGCGCCCTTGCTTCATCGCCTTGCACAGCCACGGATGCCCCAAGAAAATGCAGCCCCCCAGCCAAGGCTGTCTTATTGCCTGCTGAGCGGGAAATCGCTACCCTCTCTTCTTGAAGGGAGAGTGCAGCGGCACCAGGGCCTTCAACCAGCTCGGTCATTCTTCCCAAGACACCCAGCCAGACGGCGAACATCACCGTGTTTCCTGCCTCGCGGTACAGGGTCGCACATTCCTCGGCGACGGCACGCGTGGCAGCGTAGTCGCCTTGTTGCCACGCCACTCCTCCAACGCTGCCTAACAATTCTACATATCGCCTGGTGTGAACTTTCGCCTTGGTCATTTTCAGCGCGCGCATCAAATATCGGCGCCCCTCGCTTAGGAAGCTTTTATCTTCCCAGAGTTGGTGTACGGAGAAGACTAACCTGGATGCCAGGTTGGGGTCTTTCTCAAAGGCCCAATCCAGGGCGACCCGTACATTGTCGTGCTCAATCGCAAACTTCTCCAACCACAAACCCCACGTTGCCCCTCTCAGTCGCGTCTTTCCGGCCAATGCCCGGAAGAAGAGAGCGTGTCGCCGCCGGATGGCTTCGGCCTCTCCGCTGTCAATCAATCGGCGCAACGCGTACTCACGGATCGTATCCAATAGGCGATAGCGCGCCACGCCTTGGTGCTCCTCCACGACCACCAGTGACTTATCCGCTAACTGAGTCAACAAGTTCAACACGTCGGCGGCCTCAATGCCCTCGCCCGCGCAGACGGCCTCCGCGCCTTCCAACGTCCAGCCACCCCAGAACACGGCCAAGCGTCTGAATGCCACACGCTCGGCCTCGGTGAGCGTGTCATAGCTCCAATCCATGAGCGCGGTTAGCGTTTGGTGGCGCGGAAGCGCCGTGCGGCTGCCGCCCGTCAGCAATCG
>JBQTJD010000861.1:0-7248 GCA_052387475.1 Anaerolineales bacterium
CGTCATCATGCCGCCTATTTTCACAAGGTTCTGTGGCCTGTGGGCACAGTTTCTGGCAGCCCACTTTCAAGCTGCACGCGTCTTTTCAACGACGTATCTCCGTTCTCCCTTTTTCAGGGTCGACTAGCTAGAGGGGTGTTGTGTTGCCGTCTAACACAGCGCGCAGCGGACATGTGGGGTCTGCGCGGTTTACAAGCATTTTTCTGACTTCGAGTTTTTATGCTCACAAACCGCGTCCGCCCCCGCCACACGCCGCTAACGCACACCGTTGGGCGGCAAAGCCATCCAAGGAGATCAAAATGGAAACGTACGACGACGACCTCAGCAAATTTGAAGTAGACGGCGCCACACCGTTGCCGGTCACAAATGATCAAGGCTACGTCGAACACGATGGTGCTCGGATTTGGTACGCAACGTACGGCTCCGGCTCACCCGTGATCCTGTTGCATGGCGGCCTCGGTCATAGTGGCAATTGGGGTTATCAAGTTCCAGCGCTGGTCAGGAGTGGCTATCGCGCCGTTTTGATAGACAGCCGTGGCCACGGCCGTAGTTCCCGCGACGCGCGACCGTATACGTATGAGCAGATGGCATCGGATGTTTCAGCGGTGATGGATGCATTGAATCTTGAAAAGGCGGTTCTGGTGGGCTGGAGCGACGGCGCGTGCACGGCATTGATTCTGGCTTCGAAAGCTCCCGCACGGGTTGCAGACGTGTTCTTCTTTGCCTGCAACATGGATCCGAGCGGCGCAAAGCAAATTACGGAATTCACTCCGATTCTCAGACGATGTATAAGCCGTCACTCGCAAGACTACCAACGGCTATCGGCCACGCCGGACCAATTCGACGAGTTTTCCGACGCGGTCGGCCTAATGCAGAAAACGCAACCCAATTATTCGGCGAATGATTTGGCTCAGATCAGCGTGCCAGTTGCGATCGTTCATAGCGAGCATGATGAATTCATCAAGCGCGAACACGCCGAATATCTCGCTCGGAGCATTCCAAATGCGGAATTAGTGAATCTACACGGTGTCAGCCATTTCGCACCGCTGCAGAGGCCCGAGCAATTCAACAACGCAATGCTTGCATTTCTTGGCAAAGTTCTACCTTGAAGTAGGATAGCGCTAGCCTGGGCTGGGCTTTCTCCTGCCGTAGCCGACCAACAGCGCGTTCGGTGGATTGGCGGGTACGTGGCGCGCAAAAGGACAAGTTCTAAACCCGCCAACCGCCAACGCAAACCGTCAGACGAGCCGCGTTTTGGGCGTCGATTTATACAAATCGGCGCCCTTTTGTTGGCGCACAAGTTGCACACTGTCCTCTACGAAAGTTGTGCAAAGAGATGGCTCCGACAAACTGAAATACGCTTGAGTTAGAACCACCCACAGAATAAGGTCGGAGAACGGGCGATTGCGCCCTGACATAAACGATGCGTAAAGGATTATGCGGTTAAGCACCGACCTCCCACTTTCAGATCTCGCCGCCGCGGCTGAGGCCCGCCTGGGCGGCTGGCGCGTGCGCGTTACGGCGCTGGCCGCGCAACTGCAACAGGTCTCGCGGCTGCGCACAAAACTCGTCGTCCCCTACTTTCTCCTCACGCTGCTCATCGCCGCGGTCGGCACCTTCATCACCACCTGGCTGGTGTCCAGCAGCGTCGAGGAGCGCTTCAAGAATCAATTGTTTCAGGCCGGGCGCGTGGCGGAGGAGGGCATCGTCCGGCAGGAAACCGAACACCTCAACAACCTGCGGCTGATGGCTTTTACTGAGGGTGTGGCGGACGCCCTCGCCCGCCAGGACGCCGACGGTTTGGAGAGGCTGTTGCTGCCGATTGTCGTCAACAACGGCGTTGAAGTGGTCGCAGTGCTCGACGGCTCCGGCGCTTCCCTGTTGACGCTGGCGCTCAACCTCGAGGCCGATCAATACCTGATCGAAGACCAGACCGACCTTTCAACCTTCGAGCCGGTGGCGCGCGTGTTGCGCGGTGAGGTGGATACGGAGGGTGATAAGTTCGTCGGTTTCCTCAACACGGATCGCGGCCCGTATTTCTTTACTGCTGCTCCGGTACGCGCGGCGGGCCAACCGCTCGCCGGCGTGCTGATGATCGGCACGCGGATGCAGAGTTTGCTGGCCAAGCTAAAGCAGCAATCGCTGGCCGATGTGGTGGTGCTCGATGCGACCGGTGACTTTGTGGCCAGCACGTTGCCCGAATCGGAAGAGGGCTACGGCGCGCTGGCGTTATCTCCATCGGAGCGCGCTGGCGTGGATGGTTCGCCCCCGCGCGAACTACAACTGTATGGGCGCGGCTTCGGGCTGGTGTATTCCACGCTCGAGTTTCGCCGGACGGCGGTCGGCGTCATCGGCGTGGTGCTCTCACGCGATTACGTGGTCGAAACGGGCGCGACCAACCGCAACGCTATCCTGGTCTTCTTCCTGGTGTTGATGCTGGCCGTATCGTTGCTCGGCTATGGGCTGGCGCGGATGATCGCCAAACCCATCCTGCGCCTGCGTGAAGTGTCGCAGGCAGTGGCCGCCGGCGATTTGGAGCAGCACACCGGGCTCAGGCAGGCGGATGAGATTGGGGATTTGGCCGGCGCCTTTGACGTGATGACGCTGCGGCTGCGCGAGCGCACCGCCGAGGCCGCCCGCTTGTACGACGAGACCTTGCGCCACAACACCGAACTGGCCGAGGCCTACGACAAACTGCGCCGCACCCAGCAACAACTCATCCAATCGGAAAAGCTCTCGGCCATCGGCCAACTCACCGCCGGCATTGTGCATGATGTGAAGAACCCGCTGGCCGTCATCAAAGGCGTGGTCGAACTGATTGAAGACGACCCAGCGGTGGACGAACTCAATCGCAAGAACCTCGGCCAGATCACCGAACAAGTTAATCGCGCCAACCGCATCGTCAGCGACCTGATGAAGTTCGCGCGGCAATCGAACCTCGAGATGTTGCCCGGCGATATGCGCACGACGATGGAGACCGTCGTGCGTTTGACTTCGTACATGGCCAAGCAAGGGCGCGTCAAAGTCGTCAGCGATTTGCCCGCGCAGGTCATCATCGCCACCTACGACGCGCCGCAGATCGAACAGGTGCTGGTCAACTTAGTGCAAAACGCAGTTCAGGCGATGCCCAACGGCGGCACGTTGCGCCTCAACCTCAGCCAGGCCGGCCAGACGGTGGCCATTGCGGTGCAGGATTCCGGCAGCGGCATCTCCCCGGAGAACCTGAGCAAAATCTTCGATCCATTTTTCACGACCAAACCCGCCGGCGAGGGGACCGGCCTCGGCCTGGCGGTGAGCTATGGCATCGTCGCCAACCATGGCGGCAAGATTGACGTGGAAACCGCGCCGGGCCGCGGCACGACGTTCACAGTGCTGTTGCCGAGAGATCCGCCGCAGCCCGTGGCGACGGACGAGGCGCATTATGCCCATTAAGCCTCGAGTCATGGTTGTGGATGATGACACAGCGCTGCTGGCGGTGATGGAGTCACACCTCAGCCGCCAGCCGTTCGACGTGACCGGCTTCACCGATGGGCGGCTGGCGCTCGAATGGATGCAGGCGGGTGAGCGGGTAGCGGTGCTGGTGACAGACCTCGACATGCCCACCGTCACCGGTCTGGAGCTACTGCGTGAGGCCAAGTGGCTCGACCCGTGGGTTGAAGTGGTAGTGGTGACTGGCAACGGCACCGTGGAGAACGCCATCTCGGCCATGCGCTCGGATGGCGCGTTTGATTTCCTCACCAAACCGTTCGAGTCGCTGCGCGCCCTCTCGCTCGCCGTCGAGCGGGCCGCCACCCACCGGCAACTCAAGCTGGAACGGGAGACGCTGCGCGAGCGCTTGCAGGCCGTCGTCGCGCATACGCAGGACGCCATCCTCTCCACCGACGCGCACGGCGTGCTGCGGGTCGTCAACCGGGCAGCGGCAGATTTGGCGAAACGATCCGACCTCGAAGGCCAGGTGGCGTTGGATGCGCTGCCGGCGGTGCTGCGCAACGTCATCGTCAACTGGCAGGCCATGGGGGAGGGCAAGCCGCTGCTCGCCGAAATTCCCGGCCCCGGCGAAACCGCGCTCGCGCTCACCCTCACCGCCATCCCCGGCCGCATCCGCGCCAGCGAAGGCTGGGTGATGGTGATCCGCGACATCACTTTGCAGAAGCGCCTCGATCATTTCAAGTATCGCGCACTCGGCGAGATGGTGAGCAAGTTACAGACGCCCGTGGCGCAGGCGATGGCGGATATGGCGGAATTGAACGGGCTGGTGGCCGACGATCATCCGCAGGCGGCCGACATCATCTTCAGGTTGATCAAGGTATGGAATCGGATTCACACCTGGATGTACGACGCGCGTACGCTGATGCGGGTGGAGGCCGGCCTCGGCGTGCGGGCGGTGGACTGCGAGTTGGCAGTGACGCTGGCGGAGGCGCTGCGCACGCTGCCGAAGAACGCGTTACGCGAAAAGAACGTGCGGCTGGGCATCGGCTTGCCGCCGGCGCTGCCCCGGTTGCGTTCCGATCCGGCGCTGCTGCGGCATTTGGTACACGCCCTCATCGGCCGGGCTGTGTTGCGCAGCGAACCGGGCGGGCAGGTGAAGTTTGGTGTGAGTGTACAGCCGGGGCAGGTGTGGCTGAGTGTGAGCGATGATGGCGTGGCCCTCAGCCCGCCCGAATTGACGCACCTGTTTGATAAGTCGCCGCGCGGCACGGGCACCGGGCCTCTGGAATTACCGATCGCCAAATCGCTGGTCGGGCAACTGGGCGGGCAACTCTGGGTTCGCAATCACGAACCGGCCGGTAATACCGTGCTGGTGAGTTTGCCTCATCGGGCCAATACCGCCGAACTTCGCCACGATTGGAGCCAGTGACGTAGGATGCCGGCCACCAAGTGGGACGCACTGCTAACGCGGCTGAGGAACCTCCCCAGCCAAAGTCCGGCGCGGCGACGACAACCACTGCTGGCCGCCCTGGCGGCTGTTGCCAGCGTGCTGGGCCTGTTCGGCTGCGGCCAGTTGGCGCTGATCAATATCGCGCCGCGCCCCGCACCCCCCATCCGCTCGGTGTTGAAAGCCGATTATGGGCCGTGGACGGTGGCCGTCATCCGGCCGCTCGCTCCTGAGATTATCGATGTAGCGCGTCGCGAGCGGAGAATGAATCCGGAGGCGCCGCTCATCGTGCCGGGGGCGTTTTGGCTGGCTCAGCCCGTCGCGCCGCTCCTCGGCTCTGGGCCGGCGCTGATGCCGACGCCGATCCACAATCCGGCTGAGTTGCCCACACTGGTGCCGACCCTTGCGCCGCTGCCCACGGTCACCCAAACTGCCTCGCCCATACCCCAACCGTCCGCGACTGCGACGGCCACCAGCACGCCAACACTCACCGCCTCGCAGACATCGACGCCCATCACTTCTGCGACTCGAACGCCCTCGGCGACGGCGACCGGTCCAACGGCGACGGCAACTCGCACGGCCACCGCCTCCCGAACTATCACGCCGACGCGCACACCAACCGTGACCGGCACACTTCCGACCGCCACGCGTACTGCGACCCGGACTTCCACGCAGACTGCGACAACGCCGGCGACGGCATCGTTCACGCCCAGCCCCACTCCACCACCGGCGACGGCCACGCTCGTGCCGACCGCCACTAGCACAGCGCTACCCTCCAACACACCATCGGCGACGCCAGCGCCTACCGCCACCTTTACGGCGACCCCCACGCCGACGATGACCAATCCACCGCCGCCCAGCTCAACCCCGACCGATACGGCAACGGCCACGGCGACCTTCACGCCATCGTTGACGCCAACTTCAACCGATACACCGACGCCGACCTTCACACCTAGCAATACGCCGACCCCGACTGACACCCCTACGGCGACCCCACCGCCCTGTGGAGGCAGTGCGCCACCGGGAGAACCCGAGATTATTCCGCCAGCCGCCGGTCCAGATGGAGCATTCGCCACGATCGCGTGCGGCACTTTCCTGATTCTGGATTTGGGCGCTGTCCCTATCATCGCTCCCCATGCCAGTTACGATCTCATCTATTACGAGCGCGAGATCACCTCGCCCAGTGGTCGGATTATGCTGGACTGGGTGGCGATTGATGTCTGCACTGATGCGGCGTGTACGACGGCTTACACCGTTTTCGTTTGGGGAGATGCCAATCCGGATTTCAACACCAACATCGGCCAAGCTGGTTATCTCCCTCCAGAGTTAGATAACCAGGTCATTCCACTGACCGATCTTGCCGGGACGCCGCCCTATCAAACCGGGATTGCTATTGACGTAGATGCCGTTGCGCCGCCGGGTACTTATGGCTGGGTCCGGATACGGTCACCATTCGGTGGAGACAATGATCCGGCGGAAATCGACGCGCTGGACGTATTGCCGTAGAACCTATCGCTGAACCCGCCAGATGACTGTCAGTGAGCAACGCGGTGAATTCATTTTCAAGTATTTGCCGCCCAGTGACAGTCACCTAAATCAAGTCAGCACCTCGTCCAGAGTCGCCACAAAAAAATCCGCGGCGGATCTGGAGAAGACGAGCGGCGGTTTGAGCTTGAGGATGTTGTAGTAGTCGCCGGTGGGGTAGACGATGATGCCCCGCTGCTTCATGCGGTCTGCGACCCGCATCGCTTCCTCCGTGGCCGGCTCGGCTGTGGCGCGGTCGCGCACCAACTCCACACCCATGTACAACCCCAGCCCGTATACCGCGCCGATCATCGCATGCTTGACCATCAATTGGGTCAGCGCCGTTTTGAAGTAACGCCCAACTTCCAGCGCGTTGGCTCGCAGACCCTCGCGCTCCATCACGTCGAGCACTGCTAACCCGACCTCACACGACACCGGGTTGCCGCCGAAAGTGTTGAAGTACGTCGTCGCGCGCGCGAACGCTTCGGCGATGGCCGGGGTGGTGACGACGGCGGAGAGCGGATGCCCGTTGCCCATCGGCTTGCCCATCGTCACGATGTCAGGCACGACGCCCTGCGCCTCGAACGCCCACCAGTGCGCGCCGACACGCCCAAAGCCCACCTGCACTTCATCGGCAATGCACACGCCGCCCGCCTCACGGACGAGTTGATACGCGACGGGTAAATAGCCGGCAGGCAAATCAATGCCGCCCGAGGAGCCGAGCAACGCCTCGGTGAAGAAGGCGGCCGGCTCGCGACCCGTGAATTGAATGCGCTCGACGCACTCGCGTACCGACTGCGCGTACCGGTTGCTGGCTTGCGGGTCACCAAAACGATACGGGCCGTGAA
>JBQTJD010000862.1:0-9523 GCA_052387475.1 Anaerolineales bacterium
CCGCGCTGGGTGCAGTGGAGAGCCTGTTGTGCGGCGCGGTGGCCAGCAACATGACGGGCGTGCGGCTGGCGGCGAACCAAGAATTGGTGGCGCAGGGGGTGGGCAACTTTCTCATTCCGTTCTTCGGCGGCGTGCCGGCCACAGCGGCGATTGCCCGTACGAGCGTCAACATCAAATCCGGTGGGCAGACGCGGGTGGTGAGTGTCGTGCACGCGCTGGCGATCCTGGCTTCGATGTTCGTGCTCGCGCCGGTGATGTCCCGCGTCCCGTTGGCCGCACTGGCCGGGGTGCTCATCATCACCGCCTGGCGCATGAACGAGTGGGAGGCCATCCGGTACATTTTCAAGCACCGGCTAAAGACGGCGATGGCGACGTTTGCCATCACGATGCTGGCGACCGTGGTTTTCGACTTGACGCAGGCCATCCTGATCGGCGCACTGCTATCGGGGGCGGTGTTCCTCAGCCAGGCGTCTGAGATTGATATCACCGTGCAGCGGGTGGATCGAGAGAAATTGAAGCAACGCGGTCTTGACCTCCATACCCTACCTGACGATGTGCGGGTGGCCTACCTCACCGGCCCGCTATTCTTCGCCGCCACCGGCCACTTCAATGAGGCCTTCGCGAAACTCGACGGCATTGGCACGCTTATCCTGTCTATGCGCGGCGTGCCGTTGATTGACACCTCGGGCCTGCAAGCGATGCTGGCGCTCGTGGAAAAACTCCATCAACGCGGCGGCACATTGATGATTGCCGGCGCTCACGACGATGTGAAGCGGATGATGGAGCGCGGCGGGCTGGTGGCCGAAATCGGTGAGCACAATTTTTTCTGGAGCGCTGACCAGGCGATCATGGAAGCGGATCGGCGAGCAACCGCGACGGACAAGGTGTCGTAGTGTCGAAGAGACGAGTGGCAAGTGGCACGTGGCAGGTTGCATGCTACAGGAGTCGCCTGCTACTTGCCACCTGACACTTGCCCCCTTATGAGTTCCACCCTGTTACCCCTCACTTTCGCCTTCGGCGGCGGCGGCGTCAAAAGCGTGTCGTGCGCGGGCGTGCTGTCGGTGCTCGAGGAAGCCGGGCTGCCCGTTGGCCCGGTGGTCGGTGCGAGCGGCGGCGGGGTGGTGGCGATCCTGTACGGCGCAGGCTACACGCCGCTGCAAATCCGCGACATCTTCGATGAGATCAATCTGGCCGAGGTATGGGAGGGCGATCCCGACCGGCAGGCCATCTTTGGCGCTGCCCGCATTCGCGCGCGCTTTGCCTCGCTGGTCGGCGAGAAGACGTTTGCCGATTTGAAGCGGCCCGCGCTGGCGATGGCGATGGACTTGCACACCGAACAATCGGTGCGTCTGGACTCCGGTTTGCTGGTGGAGGCGATGGTTGCGACGATGGCCATCCCCGGCCTCTTTCGCGGGGTGGAGCGTGGTGAGCAACTGCTGGTGGATGGCGGGCCGGTCAGCCCCCTGCCCGTCGGCCCGGCGCGCGAGTTGGGCCAGCGCGTGGTGGCGATTGATGTGCTATCGCACCGCTCGCTGGAAGAGTTCGATCATGTCATCGAGGCGCGCGGGCCGATGCGCTACGCCGGGATGCTGACACGACAGTTCGGGCTGGACATCATCGTCAATCGTACCTATCAAACCGCCAGCTCGATGACGCGCCGGCTAAGCGAGTACGCGCTGCAACTTCACCCGCCCGATCTGGTGCTGCGGCCGGAGGTCGGCAAGGTCGGCCTGTTCGCGTTTGATCTTTCGGATTACGCATACGACGCCGGTGTCGCTGTTGCACGCGCTGCACTGCCGCAACTCATCGCCCTCGCCCAGCCCGCCTCGCCCGGCCGCATGCGCGCTATGTGGCAACGCTTTCGGCAATGGCGTGTGAAAGGTCGCTGAAAGCTGAAAACCGCATTACGCAAAGGCGTAGAGGCGCAACGCCATCATGCGCGCAGCGCAAAAAACGCCACGCACTGCCAGCGGCCCCACCACCACTGCACATGCGCCTTGCCGAGATACAGCCCATCGTCAATCTGCACCAGTTCGTCGAGCACGCGCCGAATGGTGGCGGATGGATTTTCCGGCAAGTCGTAATCAATCTTCAGCACGGCACGGTCGGGGTCAGCCAGGCCGGGCGCAACGTATGTGCGGAACTTGAAGGCGCGATAGGTGAAGGGGCCATCTTCCACAAAGCCATGATACAAGGGGTTGAACAACTCGGCGAGCAAGCGCGAGTCGTTGGTGAAGAGATTATCGCCCTGCGTGCGAGCAGCATCGAAGGTCTTACCTTTCCACGGCAGCCACGCCGACACAATGGCGTTGAGCAGTTGCGTCAGCCCCGGCGCAATATCCAACAGCACCAGTTCACCCGAGCAACGGCCATTCAAATCGGCGGGCGGGGTGCCGGTGCGGAAGAGAGCGTTGAGCGACGCCCAAGCCGCGACGCGGTCGAGGCGGGCCAATAAGCGGGCGGCGTGCAAGTTCGGAGTTGTAGGAGTGAGCATGGTGTGTCTTTACGGGGGTGAATCAAAAATCGGCATTGTCCATTATGGGAAAACACAAGACCAAGGCCAGACCAAACGGTGCTCGGTTCTTGTTCAAGAGATCAGAAGATAAGGCGGTGTTCTTCGCTTAACTGCGTGGTCGAATATACGGCGGCGGTGAGCTGGCGCAGTTTGAGTTCCATTGAATTAGCGCGTTACATTCACCAAATGCTCAACAATGTGACGCGCATCATCACCCACGCCGAGCAACAAACCCGACTTCGGCGTATGCAACCACGGCCGACCGATGAAGTACAAGCCGGGATGTTGCGTCACGTCGCGTGTTTGCACTGGATAGCCGTCATCATCAAAGACCAGCCGTTTCACCATCCGGCTAAAGTCGAAGCGGTAGCCCATCGCCCAAATGACGGTGCGAATTCCGGCCGCGTTCAAATCCAACTCAGTGACCGTTTCAGCCGCGTAGCCATCGCGAAGTTCCGGCAAAGTTTCTGGCGTCACATCCAAGCCTGCGTTTGCAATATAAGTGTCGATGCCTTTGAGCAAGTCGGCGGCGAACTTGTCGGCGCGTGCGACGTTGTCATGCAGATCAGGCGCGAACTTTACTCCATTGCCCTCTGCACCCGCGATGCAGCCCAACAACGTCACGCCATCGCGCGCGAACTGATGCCAGTTGAGCGTGCGCCCGCCGCCCTTGCCCGAGACGTGCGGATTGCCAGCGAACTTGGCGCGCGGCGAGGGGAGTTTATCCACCGTGCGGTTCAGTCCACCCATCTCGTACAGCCACTTGTAGCTATCTTGACCGCGATAGCGGCGCGGGAAGCGGCCCGAATTGCCGCAGGTGCTGAGATAAACTTTGCGCCCGCTTTGATACAACTCGTCCGCAATCTGGCAGCCGGATTGCGCTGAGCCGACGATGAGTACCGCGCCCGGCGGCAAGGCGTGCGGATTGCGGTATTGGCCAGAGTGCAGTTGGGTGATGGCGGTGGGCAGCGCGTTGGCGAATGTCGGGACCTTTGGCGATTGAAACAGGCCGGTGGCGATGATGACATTCGCGGCCTGATACTCGCCGTTAGCCGTCTGCACGCGGTAGCCGTTGCTCTGCGCCTCAACCGACTCCACACGCACGTTGTAGCGCACCGGGAGATTGAAGCGCGATACGTAACTCTCCAAATAAGTGACGACTTTGAGGCGCTGCCCAGATCGCCGTGTACCGTCACGCCGCCAAAGCCTTGCAGATACGGCTCCAAAGCTCGGGCCTCCGGCGCGTCTTTAGTAATGAAGATAACGAGGTGGTCGAGTTCGAAGTCGTTCACGCGGCCCGCCAAATGTAACGGCTTACGCGCCGGCCCGTGTCTTGAAAACCCAGCTTGAGATACGGCGAGCGTCCCATCTCGCTGGCGGTGAGCACAGCATAGCGATAGCCCATCTCACGCGCGAGGCGCAGACGTTCCAACTGCATGGCGCTGGCGATGCCCCGACGACGATAGGCTGGGCGTGTGCCGAGGCCGTTCAGCCCGGCGACGCCTGCGCCGCAATAGAGCAATCCGAAACACACCGGCTCACCACTCAACGTGCCAAGCAATAAATGCCACGGCGCACGCCGAAGCCGACGGCCTGGGTGGCGTCCACCCAGGCCTGCCCCGCCCACTCTGGAATGCCAAACGATTCGAGGAAGGTCTGCTTCC
The DNA here is from genome assembly GCA_052387475.1 of Anaerolineales bacterium. Lineage (GTDB taxonomy): Bacteria > Chloroflexota > Anaerolineae > Anaerolineales > UBA6663 > JANWXR01. The sequence continues at coordinate 4,180 of JBQTJD010000862.1, forward strand.
ATTGCTGAAGCTGCGTCTCGTTCATTACTGGCTCAAGGCGCAGCTCAACCGGACGGGGATTATCCCAGTTCAATGCATCAATATCGGCCACCATCGCCGTGGCGTCTTTCTCAAAGACGTCGAAACCACGGACCTGCAAGCACTCGCCGAGGTCGTCGGGCTGTGCACCGTGGCCGACCCACCAGAAAAAGAACGGCGCGTGGCGGGCTTTGAACCATTCGATCGTTTCTTCTATGGCTGCATCGGCTTCCTCTTCCGCCAGCCGCGCGCCCCACACGCCTTTGAAGATGGGGCTGCCCGGCGCACAATGGTAACGGCTGAGCTTCCGGGTTTCTTCCAGGTCCCCTTTCAGCGCTCGTACCATCGCGCGGAACCACGCGTGCTCATTCTTCTCCACCGCCTCGGCAAGTTGTTCGGGGGTGGCGTGAGTGAATGGAGCGATGTCGGTCATGATGAACTCCTATCTCTTGATCTTTACACAGAACGGTTGAGCGCCATGGAAAACACCTCTCATTGTCGTTCCCGCGCAAGCGGGAACCCAGTCCCACCGGCCTAACACCCGCTTTCGCGGGTGTGACAGAGAGTGCACAAGAGATGTGTGTAAAGATCAGCCTATCTCCGAGGAAAACAGCACAACGTGTCAAGCCGAGAAGAACTCATCCAAAGCACCTTGATCGCTCGTAAACCCCCACCCTTCAACAATCTGCCCGTTATCATTCAGACGCAGTATGTGTGAGCCTCGGAGGTTTACTTTTTTACCCTTGCGCTCGCCCTGAAGATTAAAAGTGGTCACGACATAGTTGCCGTTGACCATTACATCGTCGAGTCCAAAATCCCACTGTGCCAAGGGCGCCATGCGTGCGGGCATCTGTTGAGTGTACGCCTCGAAGCCGTGATAGTCCCCTGAGACCAGATTGTGCCCGGGCACGTGCCAGACGATGTCAGGCGCGATACTCCCCTGTTCGGCTGCCTCGCCAGTATACAGACGCCGTGCGACTGCGATGTTGCGTTTGTCATTTTCCGTCATGGCTCGTCTCCTTTTGCGGGCATCATCTCACAGCCCATCCACGAGCGGCGCCAGCGCCTCACGAGTCACAGGAATGAGGCCGGCATCGGCGAAGCGCAACACGAATTCGGCCCAGCCGCGATTGACCGCGACCGCACGCGCCATCGTCGCTCGGGCCGCTTCGAACTGCTGGCCGGCTGCCAGCGCGAGGGCGAAGCGATAGAGAAACTCGGGTTCGTTGGGATAGGCCTCGAGGCACGTTTGGAGATCGGCCATCGCCTGCATTGGATCGCCGCCCTGTTGCAAACGGTCGGTGGCGGCCTCGACTCTTTGCAGAGCACGGCGGTAATCGAGTAGCCGTCGCACCTCGCCGACCGGGTTGGCGTGGTCGTCTACGCGCAAATCGCAAACGGCGTCGAGCTTGGGCACGCCGCTACTCGTCGCCTTCACGACGATGAGGGCCGCACCCTGCTTCCCGCGCACATCGCCGCCTGCCCTCTCAGCCGCCTCCAACGCCCGCATCAATTTCTCGGCGAGGTCGCCATTCGCCGCCTCGAACGCCGTCACCATTGCCTCGGGCACGCCGGGTCGCGCCATCATGTTGGCCTGCGCCGAACATGACTCGCCGAAGGCATGACCGGCGGCGAACACACAGCGCGCGCCAGTGTGCGCGGCGAGGCGGCCCTGAGCGTCCACGATGCCGACTTGCCGGATGGCCTCATCCGGGTCGTCCGCCTTCACGGCCTCGAGCGCTTCCTGTGGCGAACGACCCGTGCGCAACAGTCGCAGACCTTCGTAGCTGTACACGGGGTTGACGAATGACTGCGACGCAATCGCGCCGACACTGGCTTCGATCCACGGCACGATGAGGCCGGCGGCGAAGTAGCGCGATTGCACGGCGAGGCCGAGTTCGCCGGTACTCGGGTCGCGGGCGACGATGGAATAGGTCATGCGGTTTTCTCCGCGATAATAGATGAACGGGCGCTCACGGCCGCGATGGCGAGGCACGCCGGACACGCAGCGTGCGTCCACTCGTGCAGTTCGGCCAGCGCAGACGTCGAAGCGCGACGACGACGCAGCAACAGCCACCCGCCGAGGCCGAGGACGGCCAATGCCGCGACGACGAGCAGGATGGGCAGGTTCGCGCCTTCAAGTAGCGCCAGCGCCGACGGGCCGAGCACATAGCCGAGCGCGATGTGCCAGGCGTAAAACACGCCGCTGCCACTGAGCATCGCTGGGCTGAAGACGGGATAGCGCATCCCGGAGAGGCCCGCGGCGGGGATGATGCCGGCTCGCGCGCCGGGCAGGTTGAGGCCGAGGAAGACGGCCAGCGGGCCGCGCTGCTGCAGCGCCGCCATCGCCTTGTCCAGCCGTTCGCGCGTCAGCCCGATGCGGCGACCGATTCGATAAATCACTTCGCGCCCCGCGCCGCGCACGAGGAAAAATTGCAGCGAGCCGCCGAGCAACATCGCCAGCCCAAGCGCAAGTGAAAGCTCGATGAGGCCGTAATCGCCCGCCGCCAGTTGCACGCCCGCCGTGATCATGATGAGGTCGGATGGCACAGGCACCGGCACGCCGATCTCTTTCAGCAGCATGATGACGCCGATGGCGAGCAAGCCATACGTGGCGAGGAAATTCCCGAGAGTGGCCGATAAGTTTTCCATTGAACTCACTCCGCAAGCTCCGCGAAATGAATTTCGCGGCTGGAACTTGGACATGCGCTGAAGCGCACTTATGCGCCGCGCACTTGCAAGCTGGCGACCCGCTTCAGCGGGTTTTCGTGCGAACGCAGTTCGCCGGTAGCTGCCGATTTCAATCGGCGGTGAGAGCGCGGGGTCACAAACGGTTACACCGCAACCCGCGCTGTGCTCAACTCCTGCGCGATGGAACGATAGCAGCGCCGCAGATAGTCTTCGAGTCGCGCCCAATCCGCTTCTGGGTCGGTGGCGGTTTTGCTGGTGATGGTGTCCACGACGTTGTTCGCCAGCACCCGCTGCTCGGCAGACTCGCGCGCCTGCTCGGGCGTAATCCCGAAAATTTCGCTGTGCAACCGCACCATCGCTTCGACAAACTCAGACTTATCGGCTTGTTTGGCGATGGAGAGGCGGCGATGCACATCCCAGTACACCAACTCGGCCTCCGCCGCGCGCTGCGGGTCGAAGGTGAGCGCGACGTGCCCGCGCACCAGGGTGTAATATTTCCGTAAGTATGCGCGCACTTTGTCGAGATCGTGGTTGAGCGGCGCCCACGCCGCCGAGGCGCGGACGATGAAGTACGCGGCTTGCCATGACTGCGGAAAACGGAGGCCAAACTGCGCCTCGTTGATCGCGACGACGAGTTGCAGCATCCGCAACCAATTGTGATCGTAATATGCGCGCCAGCCGTGCGCTTCAGCGTAGGCCACGCGGTCGGGGTCAAAGGTGAACATCGACCATATCCTTTCAAGGCTGTACCCAATTCCAGCGCCGGCTGTTGAAGGCGTTCACGCGGTCGCCGCCGCATGAGGGGTCGTCGAGCACGCGCATGAGCAGCGACTTGCCGGTGGCCGGGAAAGGGCCGAACAGCCCGCTGTGCGTGCCGTGAAAAGTCCAGCGCACCACGACCTTGTCGCCTTCGGCGATCACATCGTCCAGATCAAACTTCGGATCGGGGAAGGCGGTGAGTAGCGCGGTGGTGCGGCGCTTCTGCCCTTCATGCCCAACTGATGGTGGTGCGCCAGAGTCGTAATACACGGCATCGTCGGTCAGGCTGGACAGCGCCAGTTCTTCATTCGTCGGCCCCTCGGTGAGATAGCGGGAGACGATGGCTTTGTTGTGTTCGATATCCATGGAAGTGTCCTGTCTCGAAAATGGTGTAGGGACGCGCCGCATACGGGTAACGATTTCAACGTGCATCTTTATCGCTTAGCCGTGACAGTTCCAAACGCGTGGTTGAGGCGATATTTCAGAGGAACGTTTTATAGGCAAACGTCGCAATCAGCCCGAGCACGTAGGCCACGCTGTAGTAAATCAACAGCGGCTGCGCACCTTTGCGCCACAACAATCCCACCGCCACGACAGCCAGCAGCGCCACCACATACAAATCCAGCCCAATCACTTCAAAGGCCAGGTTGGCAAAGATGCCTGCGCCGATGAAGACGGCATTGACGCCAAGCAAGACTTTGTCCAGCGTCGTCACTGCGCCGCTCCGCGGCGAGGGAGAAACGCTTCGCGTCGGAACTATTGTTCCGCTTTCTCCAGCCCAAGCTTTGCTCGGCCCCGTGCCGCGATGCGGAAACAGCACTTGAAAGAACATTAGCGCCGCATTCACCATCACAAAGCCCGTGAAGAACACCCAGTGCGAGAACTCATCGTCATTAAAGATGACGATGCGGCACAGATCAGTGGTCGGGACTTCGCGACAGAACCGAAAGCTCAAGTAGTTCGTCACTTCATGCGTGCCGTAGCTCGCGCCGAGGAGGTAGAGGCCGAGGATGAAGGTGAGATTGAGGGCGAGATGCCAGCGGCCCTCGCGTTGCGGGCTGTCGTACTCCAGCGTTTTCTTGAGCAAATAGAAGGCGCCCAAGCTGATGAGCGGCAGGGTGAGCATATTGTGAAAATCCACCCAGCGCAAAAATTCGTTGGGCGCAACGTAGCCCAGTGTAAAGCTGCCTAATCGGTTGATGGAGCCGAGGATGATGACGATGGTCTGCACGAACAGCAGCGCATGGAGACGACCCAAACCTGGTCGTTCGACGGAAACAAAGGCGGTGGTTTTCGCGGTCATGGGTGATTCAAGTCCTACAGGTGTCGGAGACCTGTAGGGATGGATGGCAGTCTTGATTTGGTCAGTCAATGACGGCTAAACTTTAGAAGCGATTGATTTGTTCAGCACGTTTTCCAGCACCAAGTCCCAATCGAGGCCAGCGGTCTGCACGATCTCGGTGTATACGCGCGCCCAGCGAAGCTGGTCACAGTCGAGGCCGAACACGATTACCCCGCCCGCGTTGAAGGCCTGGCCCAGCACGTGCGCGCCGCGCCACTGCCACTCCGTCCATATGCCGTCGCTATCTACTGCGCAGCGGATCAACTTGGCGTGGAAGTCGGGCACCGCTTCGAAGATCGCGCGCCAACTGCGCAGGGCGTCCTCCCGCCCCCAGAAGTTGCGCTCGGGGTGCAGCGGGTTGATGCTTTCGTAATCCGCGTGCAGCAGTTCCGCCAGCGTCTCGATGTCATGGTCATTCCACGCTTTCGCCAATCGTTCGGTCACTGCCAAAGGATCATGGGAATTCAAGTTGGACATGAGGTCTCCAGTTTGAGAGGCGGTCACAGAGTCACCAAACGCTCACTTACCAGTTCA
>JBQTJD010000863.1:0-5119 GCA_052387475.1 Anaerolineales bacterium
AAAAGCACCTTTGCACCCTTGCGTTGAAAGTCCGCTCAACTATTCAACCACCAAAAATTAGAGAGGTGTGTCAGCCGGCCACGCGGTTGCGCCCGGCGTGCTTGGCCTGATACAACGCGCGGTCAGCAGCTTCGAGCAAGCTGCCGGGGTCGGCTGCGCCTTCGGGAAAACTGGCCACGCCCACGCTCACCGTTACCGCGCCGCCGGGCTGGCTCTCACGCAAGGGGAAGGGGTACGCCTCGGCGCCGGATCGGATTTTTTCGGCCACGATCAGCGCATTCGCGTGGTCGGTTTCGGGCAGGACCACAACAAACTCTTCGCCCCCGTAGCGCGCGATGAAGTCGGTGCCGCGCACGCCAGCCTTCAGCACGCTGCCGATTTCGCTTAACAACCCATCGCCGGCGGGGTGCCCGTGCGCATCGTTATAGCTCTTGAAGTTGTCGAGGTCGAGCAGGATGAGCGAGAGCGGACGCCCATAGCGCCGCGCGCGTTGTACTTCGTCCGCCAGCCGCTGATCGAAGGCGTGACGGTTGAACAGGCCTGTCAGCCGGTCATGGGTCGCCATTTCACGCAATTTGGACTCAAGCCCCAGGATGCGCTCACCGATGGTGACGCGCATGCGCAACTCAGCGGAGTTGAAGGGTTTGGTCAGGTAATCATCCGCGCCGGCCTCGAGGCCCTTGACGATCTGCTCTTTGCCGTCGAGCGCGGTGAGCAGCATGGTGTAGGTGTAATCGGGGAAATTGGCAGCGCGGATGCGGCGGATGAGTTCCGGCCCATCCAGCTCGGGCATCATCCAATCGGTGATGAGAAAACGATGGTGCTCGCGCTCCATCAACTCCCACGCGGCCAAACCGTCATTCGCCACGGCGACTTGATAGCTCGCGCGCTCGAGGTGCACGGTGAGCAGCCGGCGCTGGTTGGGGTCGTCTTCGGCGATGAGGATTTTCATGGGTCAATAATTTTCAGTGAGCGTTGCTGCGCTTATGCTGTTGGGCAGGCCTCGGATGCCCGCGAGGACGCGGGCTATGAGCCTATCGATCACGTGTAGTTTCATGAATACACCACCACCCGGTTGCGCCCCGACCGCTTGGCGCGATACAACGCCTCGTCGGCGCGCTTCACCAGCGCCTCCACGTCGGCGGCGTCCTCGGGGAAGGTCGCCAAGCCTAGGCTGACAGTAACGTGCCTGTCCGGCTGCGCCTCGGTTTGCGAAAAAGGCCCGGCGCTGACGGCGGCGCGAATCTTTTCGGCGGCCAGGTACGCGCTTTCCCGATCAGTTTCTGTGAGGATGATGGCGAACTCCTCGCCCCCATAGCGCGCCACCACATCGGAGCCGCGCACGCCGTTTTGAAACACGCCGGCCAGCTCGCGCAGCAACTGATCGCCCTGCGGATGCCCGTGCGTGTCGTTGTAGTCTTTGAAATGGTCAATGTCCAGCATCAGCAGCGCAAACGGATGCTGGTAACGCAGCGCGCGCCGCATTTCTTCGTCGAGCCGTGCATCGAACGCGCGCCGGTTGCGCAGACCGGTCAGCCCATCGCGCAGCGCCAATTCTGATTGTTTGGCCAGTGAGTCGTTCAACCGCGCTTCGAGCGTGATCACTCGTTCGCCGATCTGCACTCGCGCCTGCAACTCATCGAGGTCGAAGGGCTTGATCATGTAATCATCCGCGCCGGCATTCAGCCCGGTGATGATGTGGTGGCGTTGATCGAGCGCCGTGAGCACGATGATGTAAACGTAGTGCGGGAAGCCGGCTTCGCGGATGCGACGGATGAGTTCCAGCCCATCCATCGCCGGCATATACCAGTCCAGGATCACGAGCTGGATGCCGTTGGGCTGCAACAACTGCCAGGCCGCCTCGCCGTTCTCGGCCTCCACCACCTGATAGCCGCGCCGCCGCAGATGAATGGAGACGGCCCGGCGCACGCCAAGCTCATCATCGACAACCAGCACCTGCCAGTTGGATTTTGTGTCGGGGGAATTGTGCATGAGGCCAGGACATTATACGGCGGGCCTAGGCGGGACGACGTACACCCGATTGCGCCGCAAGGGGCCAACCAGCGCGTGCTGAAGGGCGCTCAGGGGAATGGCTTTAGATTGTGCAGCCACGGGGTGCTGTGGCATCACGAAGACCTCCACCGGTGGTTACGGCTTGGTTGGAATAATCAAGTTCAATCCGGCGAGGATCGTCTCGCCCTTGCCCATGTCGTTCGAGATTTGCAGCGCTTCCACCGTCGTCTCGAAACGCGCGGCCAGGCTGATGAGCGTATCCCCCGGTTGTACCGTGTACGCAATCGGTCGTCGCGTTGGGTTGGGGATGGTCAGCGTGCGTCCAACCCTCAACACGTCTCCGCTCAAGCCGTTCGCGTTGCGAATGGCCGTCATCGTCACGCCATACCACACGGCAATGCGCTGGAGGCGATCACCGGGTCGGACGACATAGGCTACGTAAACACCGGTCGGCGTGACGGTGGGTGGGCGCGGCGTGCTGGTCGGCAGCGGCGTGGGGATGAAGAGCACGCGGCCCGGCTGCACGGTATCCGAAGTCAGCCCGTTGGCAGATTTGAGTTGCGTGAGCGTCAAGCCAAAGCGGCGCGCCAGCGCGAGCAACTGATCGCCAATGCGCACGACGTAGGTTTGCGCGCCGGGCGGGAAGGGGGTGGGGGTGACGGTCGGCGTGTTGGGCGGCGGGATGAGCAGCCACTGGCCCTCGAAGATCGTATCCGACGACAAGTTGCTGGCCGTGCGCAGTTGCGCGGTGGTGGTGCGGAAGCGGCGCGCCAGCGCGAGCAGTTGATCGTTGCGCTGCACGCGATATAGTTGATAGCCCGGCGGGATGGTGCTGAACGGCGGTGTGATCGTCGCGATGGGCGTCGGAATGCGGAGGATCTGTCCCTCGTAAATCGTCGCTGTGTTGTCGAGGCTGTTGACGCCTAGCAGCGCGCCGAGCGTAATGCCAAAGCGTTGCGCGATCCTGGCCAGCGTGTCGCCAAAGCGCACCGTATACGTATCCGGCCCGGGCACGAGCGTGGGCGTGCGAGTTCCGGCCGAGGTGGGGCCGGGCGTGTTCGTCGGGCCGCGCGTAGGCGAAGCGCCGGGCGTATTCGAAACGCGGGGGGTGCGCGACGGAACTAGCGTCCGTGTCGGAACTGGCGTCCGAGTGGGCGAGGGCGTCCGCGAGGGCGTGAGCGTGATGGTCGGCGTAAATTGTGAAGTGGGCGTGGTCGAAGGCGTTTGCGTCGCGGTCGGCTGAAAGCGTGAGGTCTCGGTGAACGCTGGTCGCGGCGTCTCGGTGGATTGCGCCAGCGCACGCGGCGCGGCCGTGGTCAACCCGACCAGCGCCAGCAGAATTAGCGCCCCAATCCCATACCGCCGAAGTTGAATGTGTGCCCGCATCGTCGATCTCCGTCAGGCTGCATTGTAGGCGTGAGCGGCGTGGGAGGCAAACGGCATATGGGCGGGAGTCGGTTTGCAATTAAAGCAAAGCCCGCCGCGGCATAACCACGGCGGGCTTTTGTACACGGATTTCACAAAACTTCCGGCAAATCCCGGAGGGTCTTACTGCTCAGTACATACGGGCTGGCCCATCGTGCTGCCGGTGAGACATTGAACCACCAGTCCATTGTCGAAATAGACGTTCACGGCGACGAACTGCGAAGTCGTGGCGCCGGCTGAGTCGAAGTCAGTGCTGCTCACGGTATTGACATCAAGCGTGTAGTTTTGCGAGGCGCGGTTGCGGAAATCGGTGACGGATTGCAGCGAGGCCGGCACACGCTCGGCCGTGATTCCGTTTCTGACCAACGTGTTGATGCGGCGCACGGCTTCCTGTTCCTCGACTGTCATTTGCGAGAAGAAGCCGGTGATTAGCGCCAGCACCACAGCCCCCAGCCATACGCTCGCCAGCCCGGTCACCCGATCCCGCCCCACTTCCCGCAGCGCGTTTTCGTGAGAGTTGATGCCCCAACGCAACAGGGCGGTGAAGACTACGAAGAGTACGATCAGCGGCAGGGTGAACACGAGCAGGATGTAGGAGACGCCGAAGCGTTCCAGCACGCCGCCACCCACGCTCAAAAACGAACGCACAAGTTGAAAGCCTGCCAGCGCTCCTGCTCCGATGAGGATGCCACGCCAGGAAGAGTCGAACCAGCCGATGATAAAGCCCGCCACTGCCAGCCCAATGCCCGAAGTGACGACGTTGGCGAAGACCTGCCCGCCATCCACCCGTAATGAAACATCCCTCAGCAAGACAGTATTGATCACCGACGACATGAGGCCATATACCGCGCCAATCAACAGGCCCAGCCATGCGCCCACGGTCGCCCGTTGGTAATTGCTCATAGAATCTCCTTCACTTGTATGAGGCCAATGACCCAGTTGGGTGAGGGATGATTTTGTAGCAGGTTTCATAAGTTTGTCCTTTCCTTCAAAAAACAGAGACTCAGTGTACAGGAAAACAAAATCTTGTCAAGAATTATTTCCAGTATTTGCCATTTGAGTTGATTTCGGCAACTTTAGGTTTCACAATTCTTATATCTTACATGAATTACAAACATATTTTCTGTGCCCGCAACAGAATAATACCCGGCACGCGGCTGGCTGGTTCAAAATCGCATTGGGCTGGCAGAGGCTAACTGCTGCGGGAACTGAGCGGGAAGGCGCTGGCGGCATCCACCAATCCACCCAATTGTGCCTGCGGAACGGACAACACCCGGCTTGGGGCGAAAAATTCAAAGTCAAACGAAACTGCATCGCCGGCCACTTTGCCGGGGGTGGGCATCAGCCGCGCGGTGAGGGGCTTGTTCAAGCGCAGCGACAACGCGGCCATGTCGAGCAGGAGGGTGGCCAGCGTTTCGGCGGAAACCTCGCCCGGCAGCGGCGCCGTATCCAATCCCGAGCCGCACACCGCAGAGTACAACAGCAGATCTTTAATCGTCAGAACGCCCTCTCCCGCTCGCGCGGCCAGCACTGCGTCTTCCAGCACCGGAAGAAACAATCCATTGAACCCGGCCCGCTTGAACCGGGCGCGGTCAATCGCTTCGGTGAGGATGGCGGCTGCGGTCATGGAGCCATGCGCGCCAGCGGGAGTACCCGTCAATCGCTCCAGCGCCGTGCCGAG
>JBQTJD010000864.1:0-2633 GCA_052387475.1 Anaerolineales bacterium
GCGCATGCGGGCCCGGGCACGGAAAAGCGTGCCCGGGTTGGAAGATTACGACGGTGGCCGCGTGCCGCCCGGCTTCACGCTGTCGGAGGCTCAACTGTCACCCGAGGCCGTGATCGAAATTCGCGACCTGCACGCGCTGGTGCATCGCGCCATCGAGGCGCTGCCGGCGGAACAGCAAGCCGCCGTGCGCCTCCATTACCTCGATGGGCTGACGCTGGAGGAGATCGGCGTGATCGCCGGCTCGCCGCTGGGCACCATCAAAGCGCGCCTGCACCGCGCCCGCGAAAAACTGCGCGCACAGTTGCTGCGTGAACTTGAAGCGGCGCATCCTTCGACTGCACGGCCAACAGCGGGCCGCTCGGCTCAGGATGTGTTGCGAAAGGAGCAACCCAAGATGATTGAAGTGATTGTGGACAAAGTTGTGATGCGGATGCCGAAGCCGGTGGGTGATGGGCCTAAAGACGATGTGCTTGTCCCTGCGCCGCACAGCGGCGCATTTCCCGGCCAGCAGATAATGTACCTGCACAGCGAAGTGGCGGAGTTCAACCTCCCGGCGCCGCACTTCGGCCACCGCGTAGTGTTGCTGAAGGAGAAGGCCGGCGAGCGCATCCTACCGATTTGGATTGGGCCGTGGGAGGCCGATTCGATTGCGCTGCAACTGGCCGGGACCGCCACGCCACGCCCGCTGGCGCATGATCTGACGATGCGGCTGCTCGAAGCCGCGCATGCGACGATTGAGCGTGTGGCCGTCAGCCGCCTGCACGAGGAAGTTTTCTACGCGACGATTTCAGTGCGCGCGGGCGCGGTGGTGACTGAAGTGGATGCGCGACCCAGCGATGCGCTCGGCCTGGCGTTGCGCGCCAACGTCCCCATCTTCGTCGCGCCGGAGATCATGGATGGGCAAAGCCTGGCTCCGGACAAAGTCAATGAGAAGCTAGAGGCCAGCATGGCTCAGCCGCCGGTGCAATGGGAGTGGGTCGCCGCGCCGACACCGTCGGTATTTCAGATGCCGAAGCGCACTTCCGAAAAGTGACCGGGTGATGGGATGACAAGATGACCGGGTGTCGGGATGGTTGTCACCCGGTCATCCGGTCACCTTGTCAGAAGTTTCACGCACTCGGCTGCCCAAGCCTCGCCCGCTCTTCCTCCACGATCTTCTCATCCAACTTCTTGAACAACGGTTGCGGCTGGCGCAACGCCTGGCCAGGCTCAAGCGTGCTCGGCTGCCACTGGCCAATGGCGGCGCTGCCGTCGTACGTCAGCGCGTCGTGCGCGCCGAGCGAGTCTTTCGCCGTGATGATTCTCTGCGCGCCGAACAGTTGCCCGTCGTGGCCGAGGTACTCGTGCAGCTTCTGCGACGAGAACGGCACGAACGGCGCGAACTGAGTCTTGAGCGAGTCAATCGCCCGCAGCGCGGTATAGATGGTTTTGGCCGCTTTGGCCTTGTCGGTTTTAACTTGCGTCCACGGGCTTTGCACGTCAAGGTAACGGTTGACCTCGGTGGCGAGCGTCACCACTTCGCCGAGCGCCGCGCGCAACTTCACCGCCTCGATCAACTCGCCGACCGTTTGGAATCCGGCTTCGATTTTTGACAGCAACTCAACATCCGCAGGCCGCAGTTCACCCGCATCCGGCACCTTCCCCTCCCAGTGCCGGTAGCAAAAGGTCAGCACGCGGTTGGCGAGGTTGCCCCACGTCGCCACCAGTTCGTTGTTGTTGTGCTGGACGAACTCCTCCCACGCCCAATCCGCGTCCTTGCTCTCCGGCAAAATCGCGGTGAGGTAGTAGCGCAGCGCGTCGGCGTCGTAGCGCGAGAGGAAGTCGAAGCCCCACACCGCCCAGTTGCGGCTGCCGCTGATCTTCTGCCCTTCGAGATTCAAAAACTCGTTGGCTGGCACATCGTATGGCAGGTTGAGCGTTTTGGCCGGGTCGCTCTCGTACACGCGCTCCGCGCCAATCAGTTCCGCCGGCCAGATGACAGCGTGGAACGTAGTGTTGTCCTTGCCGATGAAGTACAGCGTCTTCGCAACTTTGTCGTACCACCAATCCTTCCAAGCCTCCGGCTGGCCGTTGAGTGCGCTCCATTCAATCGAAGCGGAGAGATAGCCGATGACGGCCTCGAACCACACGTACAGCCGCTTGCCGCGCTCGGCCCACCCCTCAACCGGAACTGGAATCCCCCAGTCGAGGTCGCGCGTAATCGCCCGCCCGCGCAGCTCGCCGCTATCCGCCTGCGCGCGCGAGGGGTTGATCACCTGCGTGCGCCAGTGCTCTTTATCCGCATGCAACCACTGGCTGAGGTGCGGCGCAGCCTTGCGGAGATCGAGATAGTAATGTTCGGTGTCGCGTAATTCGAGCGTGCTATCGCTGGCTTTGGCGCGCGGGTTGATGAGTTTGGTTGCGTCGAGCAGGTTGCCGCAGTTGTCGCACTGGTCACCGCGCGCTTTGTCGAAGCCGCAGATGTAGCACGTGCCCTCGACGTAGCGATCGGGTAGAAAACGTTTCTCGGTTGGCGAATACCACTGCTGCTCGGTCTGCGTGAACAGATAGCCGTTGGCCTTCAGCGCAAGGAAGATATCCTGTGAGACTTTGAAGTGGTTCTCGGTGTGGGTGCTGGTGAACAGATCGTAGGG
>JBQTJD010000865.1:0-3638 GCA_052387475.1 Anaerolineales bacterium
CGCCGAGTTCGGTGGTGTGGCTGAAGACCAGCCATAAACCCACCAGCCCAACGCCTAGAGCGATGAATGATTGTAGGAGTTGAATGAAAAAGTTGACGCGGTACTGAAGCTCGTTCAGCGCGCCAACGCGGAGAAATTGCCAGGCAAGTTTTAGTGCGCCCATAGCTGATGGACGAACGACGTAGGACGGAAGACGAAAGTGGAGTCCGTTACTTTCGTCCATCGTCCATCGTCCTTCGTCAATTTCCAACGGCTGAGTATTGCCGGATCGCAAACCGCCACACCACGTTGACGATCAGCGCGCCGAACACAATCCAAAACAATTGCTTGCCGAGGCCGGTGAAGAGTTGCTGCGGCGTCATCTGCCCGACGAGCGATTCAATCTGGAAGCCGAACGCCCATTGAAATGGGAAGAAGGCGGCGAGCACCCGCACCCAGTCGGGCATCAGGCTCAACGGCACCAGCCGGCCCGAGAGCAATAGTTCCACCGCGAAGTACAGCTCGAAGATCGCGCTCACCCGCGTCGTCCAAAACGTCACCAGCCCGATCAGGGTGGAGAACATCGTGCGGATGAGGTACGCGCCCCAGATCGCAAAGAAAAAGACGATGACTTCGAGCGGCGTGGGATTGAAGGTGGCGTTGAAGACCCAAATGAGGAAGGCAGCCAGCGGCAGCCACAGGATGATGACCGCCACCTTCCAACCGATGAAGTACGCGAGGTCGTTGTGCAGGGGATGGATAGGCCGCATCAGTTCGGTGGAGAGGCGGCCCTGCCGGATGCGCCACTCCCAGCCGAAAGGCGTGAAGACGATGTTCATATTGCGCACCAGCGTCCACACGATGAAGTACGCGGCGAACTCGCCCGCTGTGTAGCCGCCCACCGAGCCGCCCTGTGCATTGGCGACCGTGCTCCACACCACCAGGTAGATCACCGGCTCAGTGATCATGCCGATCATGTAGAAGTAGTTCGCCAATGGGTATTGAAACTGGGTCTGGATCGAGATTTTGGCCGTTGCCCAGTAAAAGTCGAACAGCGCGCGCAAGTCTTTCATGGCACGCTGCCTTTCATTTGCCGCTCTCCCAACCGCGTCCTCGCGGTTGGGCCGGCATTGGACGCCCGCGCGGACGCGGGCTGTGAGCGTGTTCGGTGAGCGATGTTCATGCGATCACCGTCTCTTTCTCCATCGCGAACACGCGCTCGATCACATCTTCAATCGGCGCGTCTTCGATGGTCAGGTCGCTCACGTTCAGGTCGGTGAGCAATTGCGCGGTGACGCGCGATGTGTCGGCCTTCGGCACGCGCAGGCTCGCGTGCGCGCCATCGCGGCTCATCACTTCGCCGTACACGGAAAGGTCGCGCGCTTCATCATCCACCGTAAAGCCGATGGTCTTGTACGCCGAGAAGCGTTCGACCAAGCCGCTCAACTCGCCGTCGTACAAAATCTGCCCGTGATGGATGACGATGACGCGCTTGCACAGCGCCTCGACATCGGCCATGTAGTGGCTGGTGAGCAGCACGGTGGCCCCGGTGCGGTGGTTGTACTCGGCGATGAAGGCGCGCAGACGGCGCTGCATCGTCACGTCGAGGCCGAGCGTCGGCTCGTCGAGAAACAGCACCTGCGGCTTGTGCAGCAGCGCGCCGATCAACTCCATCTTCATCCGCTCTCCGAGCGAGAGGTTGCGCACCGGCTTCTTTACGAGGTCGCCCACCTCCATCAGCGCGATGTAGTCGTCGCGCGTGCGGCGGTACTCGGCCTCAGGGATTCGATAAATCGCGCGTTGCAAATCAAATGAGTCGAGTGCGGGGATGTCCCACTGCAATTGATTGCGGTTGCCCATCACTAATGTGATCTGGCTGAGAAACTCTTTCTGCCGTTTCTCGGGCACGAAGCCGAGCACGCTCAGTTCGCCGCCGGTGGGATAAAGCAGACCGGAGAGCATCTTGAGCGTGGTGGTCTTGCCTGCGCCGTTCGGCCCGAGGAAGCCGACGACCTCGCCCGGCCCGATCTCGAACGACACACGATCCACGGCCTTCACCTCGCGATACTTGCGATTGACAAGGCTCTTGGCCGCGGCGATCAGGCCTTCATCGCGCTCCGGCACTTTGTAGGTTTTCTGAAGTTGGTTGACTTTGATGACCGTCACGTTGTCCTCACAAAAAGAAAACGAACCGCGAAGGACGCGTAGGGGCGGGGCTTGTCCCCGCCCCTACGCGTTCAAAAATCCCGCGCGTTGCCGAGGTGGGCCGTGAACCAGAACGACTCGTTCTCGCTCAATCCCCGTATCGCCCACTCAAACTCAATGACACGCGCGTAGTAGCGGGCGCGCTGCATGTATTGGTGCAGTTCGGGATATGCAGGCTGCATTCGGCTGACAAACGACTCGCCGTAGGTTTGCAGCAGGCAGGCGATATCGTTCGCCGGGTCGCCGACGCCCGCCATGCCAAAGTCAATCACGCCGCACAACGCCGCCTGCGAGTCAACCAGCAGGTGTTCGGCCCACAGGTCGCCATGGATGAGGCGCGGCTCGTAGTCGAAGTTGCGCGGGTCGCCGAGCATCGCGTCGAAGAACCGCTCGGCCCACGCGCGTTGGTGGCTCATCAGCAAAGGATAGATGAGTTGCTCCGCCTCGCGCCGAATCTCAGATTGAGCGGCGTGCGTCACCGGCGCGCGAGTCGGCGGGAGGCCGTCCACCGGCGTGGTGTGCAGTTCGCGCAGGCAGCGGCCCAACTGGCCGGCCAGCCGCTCCTGTGCGGTGACGGAGAGGCCTCGCACAAACTCGTTGCGTAGCGGCTCCCCGGCAATTAAGCGATACGTCATCACATCCGGCCCGCGATGGTCGGCTGAGGGGATGGGCACAGACAGGCCCGGGCGGACGCGGTCGAGGATCGCCAATTCATTTTGCATGATTTGAGCAGAGCGTTCGTTCTTGGCGAAGCGGAAGACGCGGTCGCCGCAGATGACGAGGTCGTTGACGAGGCCCTCGCCGTTGAAGCGCGCCTCGGCTAAGTTGGCTTCGGGGGCAATGGCCCGGATGCGGTTTTCGTACTGAGCGATTGAGGCAGGCATGTCAGTTTTCACTCGGCTGGTTAAATACCAACACACAGGCCGACAACGCCTGTGACCGCGCCGCAAAGCGGCGAGAGAGAAGGGCCTAAGTTGGACGAAGTCCAACGACGCCCTTCTCCAGCGCAAGCGACGCTTGCGCCGTAGCCGATGAAAACTGCTCTTCGGTCAGGCGCGGGTCGGCGACGACGGGAGGGGGGAGGTGAGGTGTCGGATCATAACTCGTTCTCCTTGGGTCGCACTGCGGCCAGAGAATACCGGAGGTAGGGGGCGGGTGTCAAGCAGCAGCGGATGTTGGCAGCGGATCAACGGATGTCACGGATTGGCCCATCGGTTGCATCCGTGAATTATCCGTTGCCAACCTCCGCGCAATCTGCTTTACAATCCGTCGAGAAGTGAAGCCGCGCGCGCCCAGCCGCATCTAATCCCTGACCCTTAATCCCTCACCTCTGTGATGCTCGCCCAATTGCTGCGCCGACTACTCCTCATCCCGCTGGTGTTGTTGATCGTCAATTTCCTCGCCTTCGCATACGCGCACGTTGCGCTATACGTGCAGCTCTCACTCAACCCGTT
>JBQTJD010000866.1:0-1948 GCA_052387475.1 Anaerolineales bacterium
ACTCGCCTTATTTACTCAAGGCCACTGGATATCACTTGGGCCACAAGCCACGCATGTTGGGCCAACTGCTGTCCAAGCGATCATAGTGCTGGACAAACTCTTCAGCAAAAAACGATACACGGCGCCATTTGTCTTTGGCTGAAGAGTTTGTCCAGCACTATGATCGCTTGGACAGCAGTTGGCCCAACATGCGTGGCTTGTGGCCCAAGTGATATCCAGTGGCCTTGAGTAAATAAGGCGAGTTGTGTATTCTCCCCGACCGTGTTTTATCCCACATTACTCGTCTGCCCTTAAGAATTCCACCCATGACCAACAAGCAGGCAAACTCCCTCATGTGCTTCACCTGCGGCCTCGATAATCCCTTCGGGCTGCAATTGCATTTCTACGATAACGGCAGCGATGAGGTCTGGGCCGATTTTGTGATTGGGCCGAATCATCAGGGCTATCCGGGTATGGTGCACGGGGGCGTCGTCGCCGCCATCCTCGATGAAGTGGGAAGCCGGGTGATGATGGCCGGCCGGCCCAATCGGTTTGGGATGACGGCGAAGATGGAAGTACGCTACCGCCAGCCGGTGCCGCTCGAAACCCCGCTGCGCGCTGTGGCCTGCGCTGTCAAGGATCGCGGCCGCTTCGTGACCGCGCACGCCGAGATCCGCACCCAGACCGGTGACGTGCTGGCAGAGGCTGAAGTGCTGATGGCCGAAATCTCGCTTGACCGCCTGCCCACCGAAGAAGCCGACCGGCTCGGCTGGCGCGTGTATCCCGCCGCCGCGCCGGCATGATGGCGCGCACTCCGTGGTTGAGCCGACTGCTCGTCGCCGCGAGCCTCGCCTCCGCCGCGCTCGTTCCATTGCTGAATCCGCAACTGCCGCGCAGCGCGGATGGCCGCCCCCATCTCTTTCGGATCATTCTGCTGGACAACGCCATTCGCAACGGCGAGTGGTGGCCGCGCTACTCGCCCGAACTGGCATACCGCAACGGCTATCCCCTCATCAATATCTACGCGCCGCTCACCTATTATCTCGGTGTTGTCTTACATGGGTTGGGTCTGGATTTTGTCCCAGCCTTGCACGCGATCTTCGCGTTCACGCTTATCTTTGGTGGGTGGGGGGCTTTCACATTGGCCGCGGACTGGTTCGGCCGCTTTGCGGGTGGCGTTGCTGCCGCCGCCTTTGTCTTTGCGCCGTACACGCTTTTCAACACGTTGACGCGCGGCGCTGCGCCCGAAGCTCTGGCCGTGGCGTTGTTGCCGTGGCTGCTATGGAGTTTACACCATGCGTTGCGCGCACCGAGTGCGCTGGCGTTGCTGCGATTGTCGCTGCTGTATGCGGCGCTGCTCTTGACGCACAATCTCACCGCCCTCCTCGGCACTGGTCTGTTGGGCGTCTGGCTTGTCGTTGAAATTGTCACGGCGCGCCCTCACGTTTCACGTGTCACGCTTCACGTGTCTCTCGTCACCCTCTCATTCCTATGCGGCCTTGCCCTCGCCGCGTTCTTCTGGCTGCCAGCCCTCCTCGAGACCGGGGCCGTGCAGGTCGCTCAACTGACTGCGCCAGCTACACTTGATTTTCGCAACTACTTTCTTTCATTCGCTCAACTCTTCACACCGACGTTCACGTTCGACCCGCGCCTTGAGCCGGTATCGGTGCCGGTGGCCTTCGGCGTTGTCAATGCGGCGTTCGCGGTGTTGGCCCTTCTGCTATGGCGGCGCTATCCGAATCACATCCCTCGCTGGCGGATCGCGGTGCTCGGGTGGCTGTGTGCGGTGTTTCTGTGGATGGCGCTGGCCCTTAGCCAGCCGGTGTGGGAAGCGGTGAATGGGTTGCGGGTGATCCAGTTCCCGTGGCGCTTCCTCGGCCCGGCGAGTGTGTGTGCGGCGCTGCTGTGCGGCGCGGCGGTGAGTGCGTTAGGTGAGCGAGTCGCGCGCTGGCTATCGCCGGTGCTCGTC
>JBQTJD010000867.1:0-11496 GCA_052387475.1 Anaerolineales bacterium
CCTCGCTGTGCAAGACATCTTCCTCAGCGAGACCGCACAACTAGCGCATGTGGTGCTGCCCGCCGCCTCATGGCTGGAGAAGGATGGCACGAAGACCAACACCGAGCGGCGCGTGCAACTCCTCCACCCGGTGCTCCCTGCGCCGGGCGAGGCCAAACCGGATTGGTGGATCGTGGCCGAGCTTGGCAAACGACTCGCGGCGCGGATGCAATCCGCTCCGGTGGGTTGGGACTATTCGGACACGAATGAGATTGCCAATGAGATCGCGTCCGTCACCCCGAGCTATCGCGGTATCGTGCATCACCGGCTGAAGGGCGCAGGGCTGTGCTGGCCCTGCCCAGCGGGAGACCACCCCGGCACACCGCTGTTGCACACGCAGGCGTTCACGCGCGGCCTCGGCAAGTTCCATCCGGTGACGGCCAAACTTCCAGCGGAACTGCCCGACGCCGAATTCCCGCTCATCCTTTCAACCGGTCGTGTGCTCTATCACTACCACACCGGCACGATGACGCGGCGTAGCGAGGCACTGTCGTGGCGCGAATCGCGCGGCTGGGCGGAGATCAACCCGCACGATGCTGCGGCAGCCGGCATCCGCGACGCGACGGCCGTCGTCATCCGCAGCCGACGCGGGCAGGTGAGGACGCAGGCGCGGCTGAGCCAGAAGGTGCCGCCGGGCGTGGTCTTCCTTTCCTTCCACTGGAAAGAGTCACCCGCCAACATGCTAACGCAGGATTTTGCCCTCGATCCGATGGCGAAGATACCAGAGTTCAAAATTTGCGCGGTGCGGATTGAGAATCCGCGCAGAACGGGATAGCCAGAGCGTATTAAACGACCAGCGCGCTTGCACACGCGATTATGGCGTGCGCCGTGACCGCGTGCGCGGGTGATGTGGTCGAAAGCTATTCCACAGCAGCAGGAAATCGGGCAGCAGGGGAGGTGCGCTGGCGGATGGTGCGCGCCATTGATAAGCCCTTCGCTGTCTCAAAAAACCGCAAAGGGCAATCACATAGGACTGAATGAAACTGCATCGGTCTACCATCCTTGGTAGTAGCCTTAATCCCACGCCATAAGGCACTCTTATCGTAACAATCTAATCTATCTCTCCGGAATATGACGCCTGTCATGCCTCCGCCGTCGGCACGGCCCAATAATCGTTTCATCCAAATCGGGCTTAAGTCGTTCTGTTTCCACCTCAAGGAGGCTTTCCATGAAACGACGCTTTCTGACTTTCTTTTTGATCGGGGTCGTGATCGTGGCCGCGTGCGCCCGGCAAACCGCGCCCACCCCCTCGACCACCGGCGGTGCCGGTCTGCCAGTGGATGCGGCATCCGTCATCGCTGAGCGCGGGCTGACGCCGGATGATGTCTATGCCGCCGTCAAAACGTACATGCCCTCCGGCAAGACCGATGATTACATCATGCTGTCCTCGGGTGGGCAAAGCGGGCAGGTGTATGTCATCGGCGTGCCATCCATGCGCATCCTCAAAGAGATCGCGGTCTTCACGCCGCAATCGTGGCAGGGCTATGGTTACGGCGGCGCGGGCGATGAAATCCTCAAGGGCGGCTTCATGCCGGATGGCAGCGAACTCAAATGGGGCGACACGCACCACCCCAATATCTCCGAGACCAACGGCGAGTACGACGGCGAGTACGCCTTTATCAACGACAAGGCCAACGCACGGCTGGCCATCATCAGCCTGCGGGATTTCGAGACCAAACAGATCATCAAGAATCCCAACACCCTCAGCGACCATGGCGGCGCGTTTGTCACGCCCAACACCGAATACGTGATCGAAGGCCCGCAGTACGGCGTGCCGTTGGGCGGGGAATACGCGTCGGTGGATGAGTATCAGGAAAAGTATCGTGGCCTGATCACGTTTTGGAAGTTCGATCGGGCCGCGGGCCGCGTGGATGAAAGCCAATCGTTCCAGATTGAGCTGCCGCCGTACTGGCAAGACCTGTGCGACGCGGGCAAAGGCGCGAGCGATGGCTGGTTCTTCTGCAACAGCTTCAACACCGAACTGGCGACCGGCGGTGTAGAGCTTGGCAACCCGCCCTTTGAGGCCGGCACGACGAAGAACGACACCGACTACCTGCACATCTTCAACTGGAAAAAGGCCGAGGAAGTTTTCAAGGCCGGCAAAGCCGAGCTGATGAACGGCATCGGCGTCATCAGCCTGCAAACGGCGATTGACGAGGGCATCCTCTTCTTCACTCCTGAGCCAAAAAGCCCCCACGGCGCGGACGTGACACCCGGCGGCGAGTACATCGTCGTCGGCGGCAAGCTTGACCCGCACGTGACGATCTACTCCTTCGCCAAGATGCAAGATGCCATCAACGCCGGCGGTTTGGAGAAAGACGTATACGGTGTGCCAGTGATCCCGATTGATGCGGTGAAAGAAGCGCAAGTGGAACTGGGCCTCGGCCCGCTGCACACTGTGTGGGATGACAAGGGCTACGCGTACACCTCGCTCTTCCTCGATAGTGCCGTGGCCCGCTGGACGTTGGGCGGCCCGTACGACGACAAGAACCCCGAGCCGGGCTGGACGCTGGTGCAGAAGTTGCCGGTGCAATACAACATCGGCCACATCACCGCTGCCGAGGGCGACACCGCCTCACCGGATGGGCTATATGTCGTTGCGCTCAACAAGTGGAGCATTGATCGCTTCGCCAACATTGGCCCGCTGATGCCGCAGAATTTCCAACTCGTAGACATCAGCAAACCCGGCGACCAGATGAAGGTGCTGTACGACATGCCCATCGGCATGGCCGAGCCGCACTACGCTCAGATCATCAAGGCCGACAAGCTTAAGGCCTGGCAGGTCTATCCCGAAATCGGCTGGAACCCGGAGACGATGGCCGTCGACCCGAACGCCATCACCACCGAGGAAGAAGCGCGCGTGGAACGTAACGGCCAGAACGTCGAAATCTGGATGTCCGTCATCCGCTCGCATTTCAAGCCAGAGCGGATTGACATCCAAAAGGGTGATCACGTCGTGTGGCACCTCACCAGCCTCGAGCGCACGCCCGACGCCACGCACGGCTTCGCGTTGGCTGCCTACAACATCAACCTCAGCCTCGAGCCGGGTGAGACGCAGACCATCGAGTTCGACGCGACTCAATCCGGCGTCTTCACCTACTACTGCACCGAGTTCTGCTCGGCGTTGCATTTGGAGATGATGGGGTATCTCACGATCAAACCGTAGTTGAGGTGAATCCAAAACGGGTGGGCAGGTGTGCGGGTGAGAGCATCCATGCACATCTGCTCACTCTCCCACCTGCCTCGGCTGGAAGAGAGGCTGCTATGAATTTTCTGCTCGACCCCGATGTGAAAGTTGTTCTGCCCGACGGCAGCACGCGCAGCCTGACGACATTTCTGGTGCCGAGCGCGTTGCTCATGCTCGCGGCGCTGCTGCTGATGATCTCGATGTTTCAGTCGTACTGGAGCTTGACGATGACGGCCCCGCAGTATCCCAAAGGCCTGCGGGTGGATGTGTATGTGAACCATCTCGACGGCGACGTGCGCGAGGTGGATGCGCTTAATCACTACCTCGGCATGCCCAAGCTGGATGAGGGCGGGCAGTTCGAGAGGTCCATCTCCCTCTTTGCGATTGTGGCGCTGGGACTCCTGCTCATCGCCGGCGTCTTCATTCACAATCAATGGGCGGCGGTACTAGCTTTGCCAGTCGTGCTGTATCCGCTCATCTTCCTCGCCGACCTCTGGTACATCCTCTACACCTTCGGCCACAGCATTGACCCCAAGTCCGCGCTCGGCGGCGCGATTGAGCCCTTCACCCCGCCGCTGTTCGGCGAGGGCAAGATCGGCCAGTTCGGCACCTTCGCCCAGGCGGAGGTCGGGCTGTATCTCGCGTTCGCCGCGGTGGCCGTGGTACTCATCGGATTGTGGTTCCACCGCGCGGCCTACAAGCCGATCGTCGAGGCGCGTAAGAGGGGCGTGAGCGGTCAGCTTTCGGCAATGCGGAATTCGTGAATTGGTTATGAGTTATTGGTTATTGTGATGATCTACATGGGAAAGAGGCTCAGGACTGTGATGGCACTGACAGTTTCTCTGCTTTGCTTGCAGAGCCTCTTCGCCTCGGCGCACGCCAATAACCAATCACCAATAACATCCACTCTAATCGTCTCAGTGACCGGCCCGTACACCTCCATCACTGAAGCACTAGCCGTCGCGAATGACGGCGACACGATTGAGGTGCGCGGCGGTGTGTATCCCGCGCTGGTCGTGGAGAAGCCGGTCACGCTGCTTGGGGTGGATTGGCCGGTGATTGATGGCGGCGGGCAAGGCACAGTGGTGAGGCTGAACGCGCCGGATATCGTCTTCCGTGGCTTCGAGGTGCGCGGCAGCGGCATCGAGCCGGATCGCGACCATTCCGGTATCACCGTCGCTGCGCCGCGCATCACCATTGAAAACAATCGCCTGCACGACGTGCTCTTTGGTGTGTATGTCGCCGAGGCCGACGAGGTCGTGGTGCGCGGCAATGACATCACCAGCAAAACATCACTGGAAGAAGCGCGCCGGGGCGATGGCGTGCGGCTGTGGTACAGCCAGCGCACCCTCATCGAACACAACAGCGTGCACGATGCGCGCGATGTAGTGGCGTGGTATTCAAACTCCGTCACCATCCGCGACAACGTCATCGAACGCGGGCGTTACGGTGTGCATTTGATGTACGACGACGAGGCCGTCGTCGAGCGTAATCACGTCCTCAACAATTCCGTCGGCCTGTATGTGATGTACTCGAAGAAAGTCCGCATCACGGCGAACCAGGTGCGCGGGCAGCGCGGCCCGAGCGGCTATGCCATCGGTTTCAAAGATGCCGACGACGTCACAGTCACCGATAACGTGCTGGTGGATAATCGGGGCGGCCTGTTCATTGACGCCGCGCCGTTCAGCCCGCAAGGCTACGCTCACTATCGCGACAACGTCATGGCCCTCAACGATGTGGGCGCGATCGTGCTCACCTCGGTACGCGGCGCGGAGTTCACCGGCAATACGTTTTGGGAGAACATCGAACAGGTTTCGATTCAGGGCGGCGGCGATGTCAGCACGGCGAATGTGTGGCGCGGCAACACTTGGAGCGACTACGCCGGCTTCGACACGCAGGGCGACGGCGTGGGCGATGTGCCCTATCGCGCTGAACGCTTCTTCGAGGGACTCACGGATCGCGAACCTTTGTTGCGTGCGTTGATTTACAGCCCGGCCGCGCAGGCGCTGGAGTTTGCGGGCGCCGCGCTGCCCATCTTCCGCCCGCAACCTAAACTGGTGGACGCCGCCCCGCGTCTGCAACTGGCCTCCCTACCGGCGATGGCTGCCCCGCGTGAATGGTTCTCAATCCCCATGTTGCTTGCTGCGCTGGCGCTCTTCGGGCTTGGTTTGCTCTGTGTCAGTGTTGGAGGCCGTATGGTTCGAAGAAGTGCAACTACAGAGTCCACAGAGAACACAGAGAAGCCCGTCTGCGTGAACTCTGCGCTCTCGGTGGTGAATGTTTCAAAACGCTACGGCAAAGCCACCGTGCTCGATGGTGTTTTACTCGAAGCGCAATCTGGGGAGGCGATTGCGCTGTGGGGGGCCAACGGCGCGGGCAAGACCACGCTCATCAAAGCCATCCTCGGCCTGATTGATTTCAACGGCACGATTGCGGTATGCGGCTGCGATGTGCGCAGCCAAGGCAAAGCTGCCCGCTGCAACATCGGTTACGTGCCGCAAGAGGTAGTTTTTTACGAGCAAAGCGTGCGCGATACGCTGGAATTCTTTGCGCGACTAAAAGAGAGAATTGGAGAAGCGGAGAATGCTCCCATCCTCCAATCTCTCTCCAGCCGCATCCCATCATTACTGAACCGCCTCGGCCTCGCCGAACACGCCAACAAAAACGTCTCCGTGCTCTCCGGCGGTCTGCGGCAACGGCTGGCCCTCACCGTCGCGCTGCTGGCCGACCCGCCCGTGCTGTTGCTCGATGAGCCGACGGCCAACCTCGACGCGCAGGCCCAACGCGACTATCTCGCTCTGCTCCACACATTGCGCGCGGAAGAAGGCAAGACCATCCTCTTCGCCTCGCACCGGCTCGAAGAGGTCGAGATGCTGGCCAACCGTGTGGCCGTGCTCGAACATGGGCGGCTGGTGGAAGTGGTGACGCCCGAGGCCCTGCTCACCAAGCTGATGCCGTACATAAAACTGACGCTGTGGGTACCCGAGGCGCAACGGTCTGATGCATTGGCGCGCTTCACCGGCGCGGGCATGGCGGCGCACCTCAATGGGCGCGGCACCGTGATCGTGCAAGTGCGCGCCGCCGAAAAGATGCGGCTGCTCAACCTGATGCGTGACCTGCCGGTGACGGATTACGAAATGGAACGGAAGGGATTGAATTGATGGAACCACGACTCCTCTGGACCATCGCCCAACGCGAACTGCGCGAAGCCCTGCGCAATAAGTGGCTGGCGTTTTACGCCCTCGGCTTTGCCGGGCTGGCGTTTGCGCTCTCCAGCGCCAGCTTTGCTGCCTCGGGCTACGCCGGCCTCGGCGGCTTTGGCCGCACCGCGGCCAGCCTCATCAACGCACTGCTGCTCTTCGTGCCACTATTGGGGTTGAGCGTGGGCGCGGCGGCGCTGGCCGGTGATCGCGAACGTGGCACATTGCTCTACCTGCTCTCGCAGCCGGTGAACCGCGCGGAGGTGTTCTTCGGAAAAGCCATCGGCGCGGCGCTGGCAACGACGGCGGCGATTGCGGTGGGCTTCGGCCTCGCCGGCCTGGCCCTCAGCACCAGCGGCGACGGCGACGCGCTGACCTTCCTCGCGCTCGCCGGTTACAGCGTGCTGCTCGCCCTGGTCTCACTCGGCCTTGGCATCCTCATCAGCACCGTCACACACAAGACCGCCACCGCGCTGGGCGCAGCGCTGATCGTATGGCTCGGGCTGGTCTTCTTCAGCGACCTCGGCGTGGTCGGTGTAACGCTGGCGTTGCGGCCCACCCCGGCCTCATTGTTGGGGATGTTGGTCATCAATCCATTGCAAGTCTTCAAACTTGGCGCGATCTACAGCCTGCGCGCTACGCTGGATACGTTAGGCCCGGTCGGCCAATACGCCGCCTTTCGCTTTGGAGAGTCGCTGCCGCTGCTGCTGGCCGGATTGCTGGCGCTGTGGATGGCAGCGGCCTTTGGAATATCGTTCGCCCTCTTCGCCCGGCGAGGTGAGGCATGAGATTGTCGCGACGGCGTTTTCTGGACTGTGCGGCGTGCGCGATTGCGGCTGCGGTGATCGCGGCCTGCGCGCCGAGCAACGCCGAGCCGACCCCGCCGGAGATCGTGTACGGGCAGCAGGTGTGCGACACGTGCGGGATGATCATCAGCGAGCCGAAGTTCGCCTCGGCGCTGGTGCTGGAGGATGGCAGCGCGCTGAAGTTCGACGACCTCGGCGACATGTTCGTCCATCACATGGATCATCCCAATCTCAAAGTGTGCGCATGGTTCGTCCACGACTACGGCGCCGAGAAATGGATCCGAGGGGAGACGGCGTTTTACGTGGCGGCTGATCAGATCAAAGCGCCGATGGACGGCGGGTTGGCCGCCTTCGCCGACCGGGAGAGCGCGGAGCAGTTTGCGAGCACCTACGCCGAAGCTAGAGTGCTGACGTTTGATGAGGCGCGCGCGCATGTGCATATGCGTGTGCATGGATGAAAGATGGATCCCAACTTTTTTGAGGAGAACCCTATGAAGTCGAAGCTGCTGCGTGTATTGATGGTTGCCGCGCTCACGCTCGCCGCGTGTGGCAGCAGCGGCTCGGCCACTCCCACGCTCTCGCCCGAGGCGCAGAAGTATGCGGCGTTCACCGCGAACGCCGCCAACGGCAAAGCCAAGTTCGATGTGACGTGCGTTGCGTGCCATGGGCCGACCGGCCAGGGCGTTCCGGGCCTCGGCAAAGACTTGACGATGAGCGAGTTTACGGCTGGCCGGCCCGACGCTGAGTTGGCGTTATTCTTGTCGGTAGGCCGCGGCACCGATGATCCGCTCAACACCACCGGCATCGCTATGTTGCCCAAAGGCGGCAACCCCGCGCTCACCGATCAGGATCTGGTGGACATCGTAGCGTATCTGCGCTCAATCCATAAATAGCCTGATTATGCAGCCGTTGTCACCCTGAACGCGAAGGGCATCGCCAATGCTGAGCGAGGCGCGGTATGAGTACCGACACGAGGCAACCAGCGCAGCGCACTGATCCCGGTACGGGTTTGCCTTTGCCCGACCCATATCCGGAGTACATGCCCTGCCCGCACTGCGGTGAACTGGAAGTGGAGGTGTGGTGCTATCAAACCCGCGTGCGCTGCCATCGCTGTGGCGAGTGGATCGCGCACACGCCCGCTATATGTCGCGGCATGTCGGCCATTTGCCGCGCGGCGATTGAACTGGAGTCAGCGGATGAAACGGAAACGACACCAGATTGAACGGATTTATCCGTTCAATCCGCTGATTACTGAGCGAGAGTTCGCAAACGCACTTCGTTTAAGAGCGTGATGTAGCCGCCGCGCTCCGTCATCATCAGCCCGTCGTGCGTGAAGCGGCTGATGGTGCGGATGGCGGTCTCGAGCGTGGTGCCGGACATGTCAGCCAGATCCTGTCGCGAGAGCGAGAGAGTGATGCGGGTGCCTGCCTCGGTGGGTTTGCCGCATCGCTCGGCCAGCTTGAGCAGGATGTGGGCCATGCGCCGCTCCACACGTTCGCCGGCCAGCGCCTGCCCTTTGAGCAGGGTGAGGTGACGCAGCCCCAACATCCGCAACAGCTTGAGCGTGACTTTGGGCTGGGTGGTGAGGAACTGCGTGTAGGTTTCGGTCGGCAGGCTCACCAGCGTCGCGTCTTCCATCGCTTTCGCGGTGGCCGGTTGAGTCAGGAAGAGCAGCACCCCACCGCCAAACGCTTCGCCGGGCGAAATGAGTTCGATGATGACCTCGCGCCCGTCTTCCTCTTGATACACGATCTTCACCCGCCCAGCGTCCACAATCCACACCCGATCACACGGATCGCCCTGTGTAAAGATCACTCCGTCTTTACCAAGATGGCTGACATGGCAATAGCCGGCCAGCCGATTGATCTCGGCCTCCGGCACATCGGAGAACAGCGGCAAATCGCGAAGCAGCCGGCTGGTTTGCTCTATGACCGTCATCATGGCATTCGCTGAGTGGCTGCCCTAAGCTTATCTCAGCTTGCACGTTTGGAGAAGGCAGCGCATGAGCACTTACACTGTGTTGGAGTTGTTGTCCGGCCAGCCGGAGATTCCGGTTGATGGCATTCTCAGCCGTACCCTATTCAGCGATGAGCGGTTAAAAGTCGTATGGTTCGGCTTTGGCGCGGGACAAGAACTCTCCGAACATACGGCCTCGCAGCCGGCTATCATTCACATCCTCGGCGGTGAAGCGCAATTGCAGTTTGGTGGGAAGGCTCATGCGGCACGGCCGGGCACATGGGTCTATATGCCGGCCAACTTGCCGCACAGTGTTCGGGCCACGACGCCGCTCATCATGTTGCTCGCGTTGCTGAAAGGCGGGGCACGTGAGTAAACGCATTCCGCTGCTCGCGCTCGCAGGCCTCGCGCTGCTCGGCGGGCTGTGGGCCGGGCTTGTTCGCCTGGGTTGGTCACTGCCCGTTATCCCGTTGCCAATTGCTGGCCAGCACGGCGCGCTCATGATCTCCGGTGTCCTCGGCACACTCATCACTTTGGAAAGAGCCGTCGCACTCACTTGGCGACTTGCCTTCATCCCACCGCTACTCGCCGGCCTCGGCATGCTGGGGTTGATGTTCGGCCTGCCGATGGATGTCGGGCGCGCCCTCATCACCCTCAGCGCGTTCGGCCTTACGCTCGTGTTCGTCCGCATCATTCGCTTGCAACCGGCCACGTTCACCGCGGTGATGAGCCTCGGTGCACTGCTGTGGTTTGTAGGCGATGTGCTGTGGCTGCTGCGTTGGCCGATGCAGCGGGTCGTGTTGTGGTGGATTGGATTTCTCGTGCTGACGATCGCGGGCGAGCGACTGGAGTTGAGCCGGCTGCTGCGTCTCGGGCGTTGGGCCTACGGAACCTTTATCGCCTCCGTCACCGTGCTACTCGGTGGGTTGCTCCTTTCACTAATGTGGCTTCCATTAGGGTGGGCTGTCAGCGGACTTGGTCTGCTGTTGCTTGGCATGTGGCTGCTCGTCCACGACATTGCTCGCCGCACCGTGCGCCAGCGTGGTCTGCCACGCTACATCGCCATCTGTTTGTTAAGCGGGTATGGATGGCTCATTGCCGGCGGCGCTTTGTCGGTATCACTTGCCGCCCAACTCGACGATCTGCGGCTGTATGACGCAACGCTGCATTCCGTATTGCTCGGTTTCGTCTTCTCGATGATCTTCGGTCATGCACCCATCATCCTGCCCGCGCTGTTTGGGCGTGACGCGATCTATCAGCTCAGCTTCTATTTCCCGCTGACGCTGTTGCACGCGTCGCTGGTCGTGCGCGTGCTTGGCGATGTGAGCGGCATGCAGACGTGGCGACTGTGGGGTGGGCTGTTCAACGTCATCGCCGTGCTCGTCTTTTTTCCAATGATGATGTTAACGCTGCGGCAGTCGGCTTCAGGAATGGCGCGTACACCCGAGATCGCCGGTTGAGGCTATACCCACGCTAGCGCTGGTGTATTGCGGGCTAGCGGCGCGTTCCATCGTCGCATCGCCGAAGACGTTCGGTCGGATCGGCCCAGCCCGGCCTATTTTCATTTGTGGATCTGTCATGCCGGGCCTAGCTCTTCAGCCTATTAGTGTCTTACCGTCGAGGAAGTCCTGCGTCAGTGGCAACCATTTTCGGCTGGCGGATCTTCAGTCGTGGCCGAACGATTCGCCGATCGCAAACACCAGGACAAACGCGCCCCACACCAGCGCTGCTATGACGAACAATGATCGCTCGTGCTTCCATATTATTGCCAGTGCAGCCGCCAAGCCCCCCATAATCGCCGCGGTTGCGGCCAGCAACATGGTCCACGCCAGGAGCGGATTCGAGAAGAAAGTCTGCCCGCCTCGCTGACCAGAGGCAACTTCCATTTGGAAGACCCCAAACAAGACGAAGAAGGCTGCCGTCAGGCTGACCGACCACCAACCGGCTCCAGTGCCAGGCAGCCCCAAGTGTCGCTGCCATAGTAATTTGTGGCCCTGTGCCGCAGACGGCTGTGCTTTGTTGGACACAGTGACCTCCGAGAAATTCATGCCAATGCCCAGGCTCGCGCTTCAAAGCCGGTCAATCAGCGAACAGCACTTCAAGCAACGAACCCAGATTGTCTTTCCCTTCCAGCGCTTCGAGGTTGTAGACTTCGGTGTAGCCGCAGTTCAGGCAGGAGGCGAAGGCATAACGGTAGGCCTGAATCTCCAACAACCGCGACAGGCCTGTACCTGACATCGCCAGGCGTTCTACCTTGCCTCCGGGGTGGCGACATTTCGCGCACACAAAGGCTTGTGAAAGTTGCTCT
>JBQTJD010000868.1:0-4119 GCA_052387475.1 Anaerolineales bacterium
TTTGACTCTCGTAACAGGTGAAACCCGAGTCGAGGTAATCGTTGACCGCTTAGGTGCTGCCGTGTTCAAACACCCAGCGCGAACCGGCGCGCAGGTTTTCGAGTTCAGCGGCGAGTTCCTCCAACGCCTGGCGCTGCCCGCGCCCGCGCAAGGCCGCCTGTCGCTCGCGGCAAAACCCGCCGTAAAACGCGCTGTGTCGCGCCACAATCGCTGCTGCGACCTCTGGCTCAATTTCCAGTTTCTCGGCTGCGAACTGCCGCACCGCCGGGTGCAAATCATATCGGCCTTCTTTCGGCTGAAGCAGTGATTTATCCACCAATGAGGCCAGCACCGGCAAAGACGCGCCCGCAATCGCCTCTGCCGCCTCGCGGCTAAAGCCGCCGGGGAAGACTCCGAGCTGTCGAAAGACCCCGCGCTCTACTTGCGAGAGCAACTGCCATGAGTGATCGAATACGGCGCGCAGGCTTTGATGCCGTTCGGCCACGCCACGCCTTGGCGCCGCGAGGATGTCCAGCCCCCGCTCAAGCTCATGGGCAATTTCCGCGCAGGTAAGCGTGCGCACCCAGGCTGCTGCCAATTCAATTCCCAGCGGCAATCCATCCACTAACTGGCAGATGCGGGTGACGTGTGAGCGGTCCGCTTCTGTGAGCGTAAAGCCCACCTTCGCCCGCTGCGCAGCTTTCACAAACATGCGCACCGAGGCGGCGTCGAGCGAGGCCGAATCAATCGGAACACTTAACCCGGTGAGGGCCAGCACCCACTCCTCCGGCAAATTCAAACGCTCGCGCGACGTGGCAATGAGCTTGACCTGTGGCGCGGCGCGCAGCAACTCACTGGCCCAATCTGCAGCGTCCAGCAAATGCTCGCAGTTATCAAAGATCAACAACATGTGCTTATCGCGCAGATAGTTGAGCAGTTGTGCTGCCGGATCGCTGGAGCTGTAAAACGTGAAGGTCAACACCTCGGCCAGCGTGGGCACGATTTGCTCGGTGCGGTTGAGCGGCGCCAGCATCACCACGAAAACGCCGTGTGTGAACTGGCTGAGCTGGGCTTCAGCCGCTCTCAAAGCCAGGCTGGTCTTGCCTACGCCGCCGGGGCCGCTGAGAGTGATGAGTCGGCATTGCGGATCAGCCAGCAATTGGGCGAGGGTGGCGAGTTCATTTTCGCGGCCAACAAGCGTGGATTGACTGGCGGGTAGATTGCTGCGCGGGCCGGTAGATACCGAGTGTGCGCCGTTGCTCGATTGGGGAGCGTCTGGGGCGCGGAGCCGTTCCAGCGGCAATTCACCGCGCGCCACCCGCACAAAGGTGGGGTGCTGGTCGGCGGGCAGGCGCAGATGCTCGGCCAGCAACTCGGCGATTTGGCGCGAAGGGCGGCGGTCACCGGCCTCGATTTTTTTGATGGCTGCCACCGAACAACCGATCTGCCCAGCCAGCGCCTCCTGCGTCAGGTCGAGTTGCTTGCGGCGCTGTTTGAGCCACTCGCCAAAGGTGACGGCGGGTGCGTGGTTCACAGTGAAGTCTCCCAGGATGTTCAATTGTATCTTTTTTTGTCACCTACATTGTCACCGTTGTAGCGACCTCACAGACGTTCTTTAGTCGCATCATGGCGGCATGTTCGACTTGAAGCTTTCACCGACCAGCCCAATTTATCAGAGCAGCGGTTTCCATTCTCGGAAAGCCACAGCGCGCCAGGCAGCACTCGTGCTCTACACGCAGACGCGTGCGCGCAGGTGGCTGACCCAACTCAGCGACATCATGTCGCGACGCAGCCGTGATCTGCTTGATCTCACTGCCCAGCGCCCGGCCAACGTGCACACACTCGGCCTGCGCACCATCCCGATCAATTTGATTCGCGGGAGTGAGAACCGGCACGGCGATTTTGACGCCGACTTCCATCCTTTGCGGGAGCATACCAAGGAGCGTTGGGTGAGCGTGGCCATGGCGGCCCTCACCGGTCTGCCCCTACCGCCCATCGAAGTGGTGCTCGTCGGCAGCATGTACTACGTGCGCGATGGGCATCATCGCATCTCGGTGGCGCGGGCGTTGGGCCAGACCGAGATCGAAGCCGAGGTGACGGTATGGGAGACGAGTTGTCCCAGTTTGTATCCTCTTTTGTCTCCCTTACGGTGACCCGTTCGGGGCGTTTCAGCAGGATGATAGGGTCACGATGACACATACAAATTGGCGCACACTGGCGGAATTCGACGCGCCGAAGAATGTCCCTCTCACCGACCGTTTGTTCGAAGCCGTGCAGGAGCTTGCCTTGCCGGAGGCGTTTTTGAAGCGGCTCGGGAGCACGGTGATGACTGCGGCGGAAGCCGCCCGCCAGCGGGAACCGGAAGCCGCCGTGACGGTGGGGTTGCTGGTCGCGAACGGCCAGCCAGTGGATGAGCCGTATCAATGCTGGGGCTGCTTCCGGCTGGAGCGTGTGGTGGAACAGCCTATCCGGCACACCGAAATTCAGGTGTTCCTTTTCCTGGAGCAATAATGGGCCGGAACGTTCGGCCGTGGAGAGCACGACCATGTCGCCGCAAATCATTCAATTGCTAACGTTGATACCGGAGGAGCGGCACGAAGACTTTGTGCAGCGCCTGCCACGGCCCGCAGTTCAAGTGATCGCCGGGCTCGCGGACGACGTGGATGAGGGCGTATTGCAGCAAATCGCCGAGGCTGTGTGGAATAGCCTTGAGTTTGAGAGTGTCTCGAACTTAGATTGAGTGTCGTTCGCTAAACTGCGAGTGACAAAAGAAAGGAGACCGTAATGTCCATTCTCGCCATCGCCATCCCCATCGCCTTTGTCGTTGGACTGTTTGTCATGTTCAGCTTCATCGGATGGGTTGAGGTTGACGATCCGGGGTTGGTGCGCGGCATGGCGCCAACTCGGAGGCAGCGGCCTCCAACGCGGGCGACGGTTCGCCCGTCGGTTTCCGCGTCGGATTTCGCTCAACCAGCCGTCCAGTAGTTTGTATCCGTTTTGTCTCACTCGCGGATACTGCGCGAAGTGAAAGTCGTTATTCAATAGCAACACCGAGGCCGATGGCCTCAGTATACAGAAGGAGTTTCATCATGTTCACCAAATTCATGTCCATCTGGATCGCATTGGGACGCCGGATTTCTCTGCTGCGCGTCTCGATCATCGGGGCGTTGGCGTTGGGGGTTTTCGCTCTCCCAGTCAGCCCTGCGTATGCGGCGGAGTGCCAGCTCTATCACACCGTACTGCCCGGCGAGACGCTGTACCGCATCGGACTGAAGTACAACTTCACCTGGGACAAGATCGCCGCCGCCAACGGCATCACTAACAGCAACCGTGTCTTGGCCGGGCAGAAGTTGTGCATCCCCAAACCCGCCGGCAGCACCACTCCCGGTGGTCAGCCCGCGCCGGATGCAGTGATTGTGCTCGGCACGAACGTGCAGCGTGTGCTGCTGTTGACCGATGTCAATGTTCGCGTCGGCCCGGGCATGCAGTACAAAGCCATTGACAAAGCCGTGACCGGCCAGACTGTGCGGGTGACGGGCATCAGTAGTGATTTGAACTGGTGGCGTGTGGATTGCCCGCAAGGCAGCGGCGTGAAGGATTGCTTCATCACCGCCGGGCAGCAGTACACCCAGCCGGTGGCGAACACGACGCCTGCGCCTCAGCCGCAACCGAGCGGCATACCCATCATCACCATCAACGCGGTGGTGCGTGATCAGACGGTGACGATCTCGGCCCGAAACTTCCCGGCGGGGCAAAGTTTCAATGTGCGGATGGGCGCTTATGGCACACAGGCCTTGGGCGGCGTGCATGTGGGTAGCACGAACACCGGCAACGGCACGTTCACGGCCACCTACAACGTCCCGGCCAACTTGCGCGGCAGCACCCGCATCGCCATCCGGCTTGAAGGCAGCGGCGGTTACTACAGCTATAACTGGTTCTGGAACAACACGGCGAACTAACGCGCTGTGCTCCCCTCTTCTCCACCTCTGTCCCTCGTCCCCGTCGCTCGCGGTATGTGAGCGAAGGGGACAATCCTTTTGGGATGTGGAGTCAGAACTCGGATGGGAGCCACACGAAATGAAATTAGAAAACTGAAACGGCGACCGATGCTGATCGCCGTTTTTTGTTTGGAGGTGCGCC
>JBQTJD010000869.1:0-2223 GCA_052387475.1 Anaerolineales bacterium
CGGCCCGCAGCGAGTCGCGATCCTGCCCGGCGAGCATCGACTCCACTAACGCCAGCTCGGCGGCGTGGGAGTAATTCTTCAGAGCCTGAAATGTTCGCAACGCCGCACCGGCGCGCGAGGCCCCGGCATGGGCGATGGACACGCCGGCCCGCGTGCGCACGAAGAACGGCAGCGAGTCGAAGAAGGCCAGGATGTCGGCGCGATACTCACCCATCGCCTTCTCGAAACGTGGGGTGTAGACGACGTTGCCCTTGCTCAATGGGAAGCCGTAAAGGTGCGGCATCTCGTGGTTGCCCAGCAGCACGATGAGCCGGTCGCCCAACTCCTGCCGCAGGTGCAGCAGGTCGAGCACCATTTCGAGTGAGTAGTCGGCGGCCTCCGGGCCTTCGCTGTGGATGAGGTCGCCGGCGAAGATGAGCGTATCGGCCTGGCCACGCGCGCGCAGTTCGAGGAAGCGTTTGCAGTAGTGCCAGTACGCCAGCCAGTCACCGTGCAGGTCGGTCACCACCATCACCCGCCCGCGTTCAATTTCCACCACCCGGTTCGTCATCGCAGCTCGATTCTCACCTCGCCCGCCGATGCGGTCAACCAGCAAGTCATGGGAAAAAAGAACCCCCGGCTCTTGGCCGGGGGTCTCTAATCCCTAATCTCTATCCCCTAGCCCTATTTCCCCAAATGCATCGGCATCACCACATACACATAGTCCTCACGCCCCACCGGGCGGATGACGCCGGGGCTGGTCGAGGTCGAGGTTTCCAGCGCCACGTTGGGCGTGTCCATGATGTTGAGCACATCCACAAGATATTTCACGTTGAAGGCGATCTCCACCGCCTCGCCTTCAATCGTCGCGTCGAGGTCGGCCACATTGTCGCCGGTCTCCGCCGCCGTGGCGGTGATGGTGACGTGGCCGGGCGTCAGCTCCTCGCCGGGGCGCACCTTGATGCGCGTGGTGTGCGCGGCCTCGCGGGCGATGATGTCCGAGGACTTGCACGCCTTGCGGAACTCCTCGGTCGAGACCACCGTGCGCGTCTTGTAGCCCTTGGGGATGATGTTGTGATAGGCCGGGAACGTGCCTTCGATGAGTTGCGACACCAACTCCACATTGGTTTGATGGAAGATGACCTGACCCCGGCCCGGCGGCAACTGCATGTAAATGGGATCATCGGCGCCGATGACGCGCGCCAGTTCAGCCAACGCGCGGGCGGGGATGACGGCAGTGACCGGCTCAGGCGCGGGTGAGGAGAGGACTGCGTGCCGCTCGGCCACGCGGAACCCGTCGGAGGCCGCCAGCGTGACGCGGGTGCCCTCGATGCGCGCGAGGCAGCCGGTGAGGATGGGCCGCGCTTCATCAGTCGCGGCGGCAAAGATCACCGAACCGATCATCGCGCGCAAGTCATCCACGTTCAACTGAATGCTGGCGTCGATATCCGCCAGCGGGATTTGCGGGAACTCCGCCGCGTCGATGCCTTTGATGCTGGCCTTGATGCGCCCGCACTGCAAGTTCACGGCCTGCGTGCGCGCCGAGAGCGCCATCGTTACGGTGTCCTGCGGCAGCGTGTTCACCATATCCACCAGCGTCTTGGCCGGCAGGGTGATGGCGCCATCCTCTTCGATCTTCGCGCCGATCCAGCATGTGACGCCCAGTTCAAGATTGGTGGCCGAGAGCCGCAGCCGGCCGTTATCGGTGGCGATCAGGATGTTGCCGAGCACAGGCAGGGTGCTGCGCGCGGCCACCGCCCGCGAGACGATGCTCAGGCCTTTGGCGAGATTTTCTTGCAGACAGGAGAATTTCATGAGCGCTCCGCAACGGGTTTAGAGTATGAAGCGCGCGGAGTATACAACGGGTTGTAATAAGTCAAAAGTGGAAGCAGCGATGCTGGCTGGCGCGAGATGCACTCATCAGACGCGTGACTGAGTTGTTCGGCCATTTTGTTAAAGCTAGAGACTGACCGTGTTTCAACGCGGCACGACGACCGAGGCGGCGATAATATCATGCGCACTTCGGCGGCGCGGATTGAAGAACGGCAGGCCGAGGTAGACTACGATCAGCAGCCACACCGTCACGTATCCAACCCAGAACACTGGCGAGGGGGTTGAGCCGTCCATCGGCGCGAGTTGCAGGAGGACGAGGTGATTGAACTCGAACGGGACGAGCATGACGATAGCGCGCAGGAGGGCGCGCGCAAAGCTGAGCCGTTCCCCAGTGGATGCCGTTACCTTGAG